>PHCL01000004.1 GCA_002842195.1 Betaproteobacteria bacterium HGW-Betaproteobacteria-20
ATGCTATGCTAGCTAGCCCCTTGTTTGCAGGCTCTCCGCGTCAACGGCGTTTTTTAGATTACCTGGTCATCAACACCCTTGCGGGCAATGCAGACCGCCTAAAAGGCTACACCATTGCGGTGGAAGTGTTTGACCGCACCAGTGACTTTGACCCAAGCCTAGATGCTATTGTGCGGGTAGAAGCCACTCGCCTGCGCAACAAACTGCGTGAATATTACGATACATTAGGCAAGCAAGATGCGGTGCGCATTAATTTCCCTAAGGGCGGCTACGTGCTGGAGATTACTTTACAACAAAGCCAGTCAGCGAAACCAGTTTTAGTCTCCACAAATACTCCACGCCTGATAGAAGATAGACCTTCGCTGGCGGTATTACCGTTTGCTAATATTGGCGTAGACAATACCAAAGAATATTTTGCCGATGGCGTGGTAGATAGTCTAATTTCGATGTTTTCCAGGCTGTCCGGTGTATTTGTTATCTCTCGGCAGTCTTCGTTCTCTTATAAAAACACCAGTAAAACTTCTGAGGAAATTGCGGTTGAATTAGGCGTACGTTATTTGCTTGAGGGCAGCGTACAGCACGCAGGCAATCAAGTGCGCGTTACTGCACAGTTAGTGGATGCTATACATGGCGGACATGTATGGTCTGACCGCTACGACCGTGAGTTGAAAGATATTTTTGTGTTGCAAGATGAGCTCACCCAAAGCATTGTCAGTGTGTTGCAGATTAGGCTGGCGGGGGCAGAGGCAGAGTTATTTGGCTACAAAGGCAAGCACAATATAGAAGCGTACGATATATTATTGCAGGGGGTAGCACAGCATAGACTATATACGGAAAAATCGGTCCATGAAGCGATAACGTTATTCACAAAAGCGTTAAGCTTAGACCCTGATACCGCAGTGACACACGCATGGATAGCTAGGTCATTAGCCTATACATGGTCGCAGCGGATAAATCTTAATCCTGCCATTTTAGAATTAGCCTTAACGCATGCAAGGCACGCTATTGAGCTAGACCCGCAATGCCCCTATGCCCTATCTATATTAGGTTGGGTGCAGCTTTGGTGTAAAAACCGTGATGAAGCGATTGCAGAATGCCGTCGGGCTGTAGGGCTAGACCCTAACAATGCCGATGCCCATCTTTTTCTTTCGCTTGCGCTATCTGCAGCAGGTTTGGGTGAAGAAGCACTGTACTACATAGAAAAAGCAAAACGCTTTACGCCAACATCCAGCGCTTTTTATGAGTTTGCACTTGGTTGTGCCTATTACGTGTTAAAAGATTACCACAAAACCATCACCGCTTATGGGCTAGGTAGCATCGCAAGCCCCAGCTTTATCCCCTGCCATGTTTTTCAAATGTATTCTTATGAGCAACTAGGCATGCATGAGGAAGTAAAAAAGAAATTTGAGATTATTTGCGAACTCACAGGCAGTAGAAAGCAAATGCCCTCGTTGGTGCTTTGGACTGACAAAGCGCTTGCTGAGCAGCAAGTTGAACTTTGGCAGCGCATTTCTACACGCTATTCATAGCTTATTTTTTTAATCGATACATGGCCAAATTACCCAGCAGATTGGGCATAAAACTCACTTCACTGCCATCGGTAATCACTTTGCGCTCTAAAATTGTAATTTTGTGATTATTACAAAATTTATCGAAGTCGTTAATGGTGCAAAGATGCACATTAGGCGTATCGTACCACTGATATGGCAATATTTTTGACACAGGCATATTGCCAGCGACGATTTGCATGCGGTTGCGCCAATAGCCAAAATTGGGGAAAGTCACTATAATTTCTCGCCCCACCCGCAGCATTTCATGCACAATTTCTTCAGTGTTGTGCATAGCTTGCAGGGTTTGCGAGAGTATTACAGTATCAAACGACTGGTCTTCAAAGCCTGATAAACCGTCTTCTAAGTCCATTTGGATGACGTTGCTGCCGTTTTTCATGCATGCCAGCCAATTGGTATCGTCTTTTTCTACACCGTAGCCTTTTACTTCCATGCCGGCGCGCAAAAATTGTAGCAGTTCACCATCGCCACAACCTAAATCAAGCACTTTAGAACCAAAAGTGACCCAACCTGTAATAATTGCAAAATCGTGCCTGAATTTTGTAAAATTTACATTATTTTGCATCATCACCACCAAGGTCTATATTGTTCAGGTAAGCACGCAAAATATTGTGATAGTGTGTACCTGGCATTAAAAAGGCATCATGGCCGTGTGCAGCAGTCACTTCGGCGTAGCTCACGGTGAGTTCATTGTCCAGCAAAGCCTTTACAATTTCGCGTGAGCGCGCGGGTGAAAAGCGCCAATCGCTAGTGAAGGAAAGCACCAGAAATTGCGCACTTACATTTTTCAGGGCTGCAGTTAAATCGCCATTAAATGCCAATGCTGGGTCGTAATAATCCAAAGCACGCGTCATGCGTAAATAGGTGTTTGCGTCAAACTCACCGGCAAATTTATCACCTTGATAACGCAGGTAAGATTCCATTTCAAACTCAGCATCAAAACTGTATTTGATGCCATCTTTAAGCTTGCGACCAAATTTTGCTCCCATTGCATCGTCGCTTAAATAAGTAATGTGGCCCAGCATGCGGGCAATTCGCAGGCCACACCTGGGCACAACGCCATGCGCGTAATAATCGCCGTCATGAAATTCAGGGTCAGTAATAATCGCCTGACGCGCAACTTCATTAAACGCCATATTTTGCGCGGTAAGGTTGGGTGCGGACGCGATTACCAAGGCATGACGCACGCGTTCCGGGTAAGCAATTGTCCACTGCAATGCCTGCATGCCGCCGAGGCTGCCGCCTACTACTGCAGCCAATTGTTGTATACCTAGGTAATCCGCAAGCAGGGTTTGTGAGGTTACCCAGTCTTCAACCGTTAACACAGGGAATTGTGAACCCCAAGGCTGCCGGGTTGCAGGGTTAATGCTAGCCGAGCCAGTGCTACCATGGCAACCGCCCAGATTATTCATACCTATAACAAAAAATTTGTTGGTATCTAACGGTTTATTGGGGCCAATCAGGTTATCCCACCAGCCTGGATATTTATCATCTTCACTATATTTGCCCGCCACGTGATGCGTTCCTGAAAGCGCATGACAGATAAGCACCGCATTGGATTTATCGGCATTTAAAGTGCCATAGGTTTCGTACACCAGGTCAAACTGCGGCAACACCGCACCGCTTTTCAGTGTGAGCGGTTTATCAAAGTGTGCAGTTTGCGGGGCAACGATTCCAACGGAACCAGTGGCAACAGGGTTATTTTCAGTCATGGCGTGATTATACTATAGGATATTAGTCCCAATGCGTACTCACAATGAGCGGATTTTTGCCGATGGTGACGCGATTATTGCCAGCTATATCTCTAATGGTTTCAAGGTTGGTTAAGCCGGTTTGCGCCATTAAGTCTGTCACCAATTCTGCCTGATTATAACCATGCTCCAGCATCAGCCAGCCTTGCGGCTTTAGGTGGATTAAACAATTGTTGATAATCTGGCGGATATCATCCAGACCATCCACACCAGAGACCAACGCCGACAGCGGCTCAAAACGCAAATCGCCTTGCGTTAAATGCGCGTCATTTTGTTCGATATAAGGCGGGTTACTCACAATCACATCGAACTGATTTACGTTATTATTTTCATTATCAAGATTATCAAACCAGTGACTCAACACAAACTGTACGTTAACAATATTCAAGTTTTCGGCATTTTTCCTGGCGATTTCCAAAGCAGCTGTTGAGGCATCAACTGCGATAACGCTTGCTTGCGGGCGATGTTTAGCGATGGCTAACGCAATCGCACCAGTGCCTGTGCCCAGGTCCAAAATACGTATCTCGTCATTCTCGTGAAGAGGGATTTTCCCCAAAACCGCCTCTACTAATGTTTCAGTATCAGGCCGCGGAATCAGAGTGTCAGGCGTCACCATCAATTCCAGACCATAAAACTCGCGACATCCCAGAATATAAGCCATTGGTTCGCCATGTAAACGACGATTTAATAATGCCTCAAACTCCGCATGGATATTGGGCTGCAGCGCATCATTTTCATGCGCAATCAGCCATGCATGGTTTACCTTTAACGCATATTGCAAAAACAATTGTGCTTCTAGTTTAGCATCATCGTTTTTTAATTGAGCGGATGCCGCAAGCAAGGTGGATTGTATGGTTTTGGGAGAGGTCATAAAATAAATGCGATGCTAGCAGTAGTTGATGAAGCGAAGAAAAATCAGGGAAAACTTCACAAATCCATTGATTTCATTGCACTTGTCCTGAGCTTGCCAAGGCGACCCCATCGGCGCTGCACTTGGTTAATTATCTTCACCCAGGCTCGCCAGCAAGTCAGCCTGATGTTCCGCTGATAATGCACCAATCAATTCATCCATATCCCCTTCAGTAATCGCGTCAATTTTATATAGTGTGAGGTTAATGCGATGGTCGGTAATGCGGCCCTGTGGATAGTTGTAAGTACGGATGCGCTCACTGCGGTCACCGGAACCAATTAAACTTTTACGCTCAGAGGCGATTTTGCTTTGCTGTTCATCCACCTGTTTGGCTTTAATACGCGCGGCCAGCACGGCCATGGCTTGTGCTTTGTTGGCGTGCTGGCTACGGCCTTCCTGGCACTCCACCACGATGCCTGTTGGCGCGTGGGTAATGCGCACGGCAGAGTCAGTTTTGTTGATGTGCTGCCCCCCTGCGCCGCTGGCTCTGTATGTATCTATGCGAATGTCAGCCGGATTAATGACAATGTCAGACACTTCATCCGCCTCGGCCAGCACGGCAACCGTGCAGGCGGATGTGTGGATGCGACCTTGCGTTTCGGTATCTGGCACACGTTGTACGCGGTGACCACCACTTTCAAATTTGAGTTTGGAATACGCGCCATAACCTTCGATTTTGGCGATGATTTCTTTGTAGCCGCCAATTTCAGACTCATTGGCTGACATGATTTCTACTTTCCACTTCTGGCGTTCTGCGTACCTTGAATACATTCTAAAAAGGTCGCCGGCAAACAGACCGGATTCATCGCCACCGGTACCTGCGCGGATTTCCAGGAAAATATTTTTTTCGTCATTGGGATCCTTTGGCAGTAATAGTTTTTGTAAATCTAACTCGACTTTTTCCAGCGTCGCTTTGGCATTTTCAATTTCCTCTTGCGCAAACTCTTTCATGTCTGGGTCACTTAACATCTTTTGCGCTTCTGCCATGTCTGCTTCGGCTTGCTCAAACACGTGATATTGCTCAACGATAGGCGTAATTTCCGCGTGCTCTTGCGTGAGCTTGCGGTAATTATCCATGTTGTTGGTAACGCCTTCGGAGCTCATCAGGCGGTTCAGCTCTTCTAAACGCTCGCTTAAAGAAGCGAGTTTTTTGATCATACTGGGTTTCATGTTGGGTATTCTTTAAAGTTTAATTTGGCTTAGTGTTTGGTTAAGCTTGGTGTTTAATTAAGCTTAATGTTTTGTTAAGCTTAGTGTTTAATTAAATACAGCTGTTTAATCACATCTTCCAGCTTAGCGTGCTCGTCACCATGTGTCTGGTTAAGCGCATGGCTGGGCGCGTGTAAAAATTTGTTAGTCAGCGCGTTACTCAAAGCCTCTAATACGCTTTCCGGGCTTTCGCCTTTTTGAATCAGTTTAAACGCTTTTTCCAACTCGGCCTGACGGGTTATTTCAGCTTGATCGCGTAGCGCCTTAATGGTGGGTACCGCATCGCGCTTTTTTAGCCATTGCATAAAGTGTTCTACACGTGCGGTCACTATGATTTCGGCAGCTACGGCAGCCTCCTGGCGATTAACAATGCCATCTGCCACCACTTGCGCAAGGTCATCTACCGTGTATAAAAACACGTCATCCAAATCGGCGACTTCAGGCTCTATATCGCGTGGAACCGCTAAATCGACCATAAAAACAGGCCGGTGGCGACGCGCCTTAATCGCGCTCTCAACCATGCCCAAACCTACTATCGGCAACTGACTGGCAGTGCTGGTAATCACAATATCATACTCGGCAAAGCTTTCAGGCAAGTCATTAAGTAAAATCGCTTTTGCGCTAACACCTTGCAAACTGATTTTTTCTGCCAGGCGTGAACCGCGCTCTAATGTGCGATTCGCCACCATCATGCTTTTGGGCTTTTGTGCCGCAAAATGGTCTGCACACAGCTCTATCATTTCACCTGCACCGATCAATAAGACTTTTTGGTCGCTTATATTGCCAAAAATACGTTGCGCAAGTTTTACCGCCGCCGCCGCCATTGAGATTGAATTTGCCCCAATGTCAGTATTGGTACGCACTTCTTTGGCGACTTCAAAGGTGCGCTGAAAAAGCTTGTGCAAATGCGTACCCAGCGTGCCGGCATCCTGTGCGATTTTGACGGATTGTTTAAATTGCCCCAAAATTTGCGCTTCGCCTAGCACCATGCTATCTAACCCTGAAGCCACGCGGAAGGCGTGTTTTACTGCTGCGTCATTGGGTAAAGTGTAGATGTAAGGTTGCAGTTTGCTCATTTCTAATTTGTGATATTGCGATAACCAGTTAAGCGGTTTTTCAGGATTATCGGTGCTGCAATAAAGCTCGGTGCGGTTGCAGGTGGATAAAATAGCCGCTTCAGTGGCTCCGTGCGTAGTCAGTTCGCGCAAGGCGCTACCTAAATGCTCGCCGTTAAAAGCAACATTTTCACGAATCTGGATGGGTGCGGTCGTGTGGTTAACGCCGATAACATATAACTGCATAGGCGTAATTTTGATGGATTGGCTTATGTTAAGCAAGAAGCTTCATGTTTTTAGTGAAAAATCGGGTTAAAATAACACTTTAATAGTAATTTATTAACATTTAAGAGAATGGACTGTAGCCATGGATAAAACTTTTAGAATTGCCCCTAGTATTCTTTCTGCAAACTTTGCTAAATTAGGCCAGGAAATTGATGACGTGATTACTTCCGGTACCGATTTTGTGCACTTTGACGTGATGGATAATCACTATGTGCCCAACCTCACCATTGGCCCTTTGGTTTGCGAAGCCATTCGCGAAACTGCTACGCGTGTAGGCGGTATTATTGATGTGCATTTGATGGTGAAACCAGTAGACCGCATCATTCCTGACTTTGCCAAAGCGGGCGCGAACATCATCACTTTTCACCCGGAAGCTTCTGAGCATATTGATCGCAGCTTAGCCATGGTGCGCGAATTAGGCTGTAAATCTGGCTTGGTTTTCAACCCTGCCACATCATTAAGTTATCTGGACCATGTGATGGATAAAGTGGATATGGTGTTGCTGATGTCTGTAAACCCTGGTTTTGGTGGTCAAAAATTTATTCCTGAAACCTTGAATAAACTACGTTTAGCGCGTGCAAAAATAGATGCGTATTATGAAAAAACCGGCCGTCAAATCTGGCTTGAAGTAGATGGCGGCGTAAACACGCAAAATATTGCTGAAATTGCCAAAGCCGGTGCTGATACATTTGTCGCTGGTAACGCGATTTTCACACAGGGAAAAGACACTGATAAAAATCGCTACAACACAATCGTAAGCGAGATGCGCGCAGCATTGGCCAGCGTTAAATAAACGATAAAATTTTGTCGCATTAAATGATAGTTACACTAGTCAGCTGCCATCTGCATTTTATGTAAAAATGCCTTTCAAAAACCTCGAGAGAAAAATGTTGCCCTGAGAGCCTTTATCTACAAGGCTTGCAGAGCGGCATGAGTGAAGAGGTGTGTCATTTGGCAAATAGGCGGTAATTTTATGCATCAAAAATTGACGACATATACTTAATGTATTCGAGCTAATTTGGTATCAATGTGATGGTGTGCAGGGCTCATCAATACTACAAACAATACTGGGGTTCTGACAAGCTATGGCATTTAAAGTAAAAGCCGTCATGTTGGACCTTGACGGCACGCTGGTCCATACCGCGCCGGAAATCGCGGTGGCGGCAAACCAGATGTTGGCAGATTTAAAGCTGCCGGCATTGCCGTATGCTCAAATTACCGGCTACATTGGCGAAGGTGCGCGGGTGTTGATTAAGCGTTGCTTAACTGGCAAACTTTACAATGAGCCAGATGCGGCATTGCTTGCACAGGCAGAGCCGCTGTTTTTTGCGCATTATGCAAGCAATGTAACAGATAGTAGGCCGTTTGATGGCGTGCTGGCCGGGTTGAAAGCCATGCAGAATAAGGGTTTCAGACTTGCCTGTGTGACCAATAAGCCTGAAAAATTCACTTTGCCTTTACTGCAAAAAAGCGGTCTGGCGGAGTTTTTTGAGTTAGTAGTTTCTGGCGACAGTTTGCCAAAAAAGAAACCTGACCCGATGCAGTTGCAACACATCTGTGCAAAGTTTGATGTGCCGGAATATGAAGCCGTGCTGGTGGGCGATTCAGAAACAGATATTACGGCGGCACATGCAGCAGGCTGCTTTATTGTCACGGTGCCTTACGGGTATAATCAGGGGCGGCCGATTGATGAATCTAAAGTCGATGCAACGATTGATGATTTAACAGAACTGGAATCACTGCTGGTTTAACATGCACTAATTTAGAATTAAGCAAAATAGAACAAGTACCTATATAAAACAAGTAACTATGATGATTTCTTTGAATAATAATTTTTTTAGCTGGCGTAGCTCTTGGCGAGTCTAAGCCTAATACATGCGTGGTTAAAACATATCGGTTAATACCACAAACTATATAAATTATTAGAAAGAAAATTGATACATCATGTTTACTACAATCAACAAAACAGAATTTAACGCCTTAGCCGCACAAGGTTACAATCGCATTCCGCTAGTGCTGGAGACCTTTGCTGATCTTGATACGCCACTTTCACTTTACCTCAAACTTGCCAACCAGCCGTTTTCTTATTTGCTGGAAAGTGTGCAGGGCGGCGAGCGCTTCGGGCGTTATTCAATTATAGGCTTACCCGCTAAAACGCGCATCGTGGCTTATAACAACCAGGTACAAGTGCTGGAAAGTAATACAGTTGTTGAATCAGCAGACATCAATCCACTGGACTTTGTAAAAAGTTATCAGGCGCGTTTTAAAACGCCGCCTTATGAAGGCCTGCCGCGCTTTACTGGCGGGCTGGCGGGTTATTTTGGCTACGAAACCGTGCGCTATATTGAAAAACGCTTAAAAGACGTACAAAAACCAGACGCAATTAACACGCCGGATGTATTGCTCATGGTATCGACAGAAATTGCCGTAGTGGATAACCTGAGCGGCAAACTGTATTTTATTGTTTATGCTAATCCGGCAGATGAAAATGCTTACGAAAATGCACATGCGCGCTTAGCTGAATTACTCAAAATGTTACGCAAAACCGTGGCAATTCCTGAAGCAGTTCCTTCAGAAAATTCCATTGCCAGCTCTGAATTTGGTGAAGATCATTTCAAAGCAGCAGTAAAGCGTGCACAGCAATATATTTTGGATGGCGACATTATGCAGGTAGTGCTTTCACAACGCATGTCGCAGCAGTTTACCGCGCCGCCGTTAAGCCTGTACCGCGCACTACGCAGTTTAAATCCATCGCCGTATATGTTTTATTACGATATGGGCGATCATCATGTCGTTGGCGCATCGCCGGAGATTTTAGTACGGCTTGAAAACGGCATCGTTACGGCACGTCCCATTGCCGGCACGCGCCCACGCGGCAAAACGCGCGAGCAGGACTTAATCCTGGCGGATGAATTATTGGCCGACCCGAAAGAGCGTGCCGAACATGTGCAATTGATGGATCTAGGTCGCAATGATGTAGGCCGGGTCGCGCAAACAGGTACAGTAAAAGTCACCGATAACATGATGATAGAACGTTACTCGCACGTGATGCATATTGTGAGCAATGTTGAAGGCAAACTCAAAGCGGGTATGGATGCGATTGATGTGATTAAAGCAACTTTCCCGGCCGGCACGGTGAGCGGCGCGCCAAAAGTGCGTGCCATGGAAATTATTGATGAGCTGGAACCGAGCAAACGCGGCATCTACGCAGGCGCAGTAGGTTATTTAGGTTTTAATGGCGACATGGACGTGGCGATTGCCATCAGAACCGGTGTGATTAAAAATAATAGGCTTTATGTGCAGGCAGGCGCGGGTATCGTGGCGGATTCTGTTCCACAATCTGAATGGGATGAAACGCAAAATAAAGCCAAAGCGGTATTGCGCGCGGCTGAATTAGTACAAGCTGGGCTAGACTTGACTTTAGATGTAGCCTCGAAGGTAGGGTATTAACATGCTACTCATGATAGATAATTACGACTCTTTCACTTATAACCTGGTGCAGTATTTAGGTGAACTGGGGCAAGACGTGCAGGTATATCGTAATGATGAGATTGACTTAGCCAAGGTTGCATCACTTAAACCCACGCATATCGTGATTTCACCTGGCCCATGTACGCCAAACGAAGCGGGTATCAGTGTGCCGCTGATTAAAGCGTTTGCTGGAAAAATTCCATTGCTCGGCGTGTGTTTGGGGCATCAAAGCATAGGTCAGGCTTTTGGCGGAAAAATTGTGCATGCCAAACAACTGATGCATGGCAAAACTTCGCTGATTCACCATAACAATATCGGCGTGTTCAGCGGTTTGCCTAACCCATATACCGCTACGCGCTACCATTCATTGGTGATAGAAAAAGAATCTTTGCCCGATTGCCTGGAAATTACCGCCTGGACACAAAATGAGGAAGGTGGGTTTGGTGAGATTATGGGGGTGCGCCATAAAACTTTACAGGTCGAAGGCGTGCAGTTTCACCCGGAATCTATCCTGACAGAATACGGCCATGAGTTGCTGGATAACTTCCTGAAGGCCGACTGATGGACTTTACTTTCAAAGAAGCCTTGCAAAATCTGCTGGACCGCAAAGATTTTACGCATGCACAAATGCTGCAAATCATGCACATGATGATGTCTGGTGAGCTGTCATCTGTGCAAATTGCCAGCCTGCTGTTGGGGCTACGCATGAAAGGTGAAACGGTGGACGAAATTACTGCCGCCGCCGAAGTGATGCGCGACCTTTCAACCAAGGTAACGGTTCATGATGCCAGCCACCTGATTGATACCTGCGGTACAGGTGGAGACGGCATTCAAACCTTTAACGTATCTACCGTATGCGCTATTGTCGCGGCAGCAGCCGGTGCGCGAGTGGCCAAGCATGGCGGACGCTCGGTGTCATCCACCTGCGGCAGTGCAGATGTGCTGGAAGCACTGGGCGTGAATGTCAATTTATCACCAGCACAAGTTGCAAAATGTGTAGATAACATAGGCGTCGGCTTCATGTTTGCGCCTAACCATCACAGTGCCATGAAGCATGCCGCGCCGGTACGCCGTGAGCTGGGCATACGCACCCTGTTCAACCTGTTAGGCCCAATGACTAATCCAGCTGGCGCCAAACGGCAGGTGATGGGCGTGTTCCATAAAGACCTGACTATACTGCTGGCGCAAGTACTGCAGCGACTGGGGAGCGAACATGTCATGGTGGTGCATGGTGCTGACGGCATGGATGAAATTTCATTTACCGGCGACACGTATGTTGCAGAGTTAAAAAACGGCGCCATCACCGAATACACACTGAACCCTGGCCAGTTTGGCATAAAACTGCATGACTTAAGTACCATACAAGTGCAAAATGCAGATGAATCAAAAGCCATGATTTTAGATGTGCTGAATGGCAAATCAGGTGCACCGCGAGATATAGTATTACTCAATGCAGGGGCTGCAATTTATGTTTCTGACGTTGCGGATAGTTTGCAAAGTGGCATTAACAAAGCGCGCGATGTGATTGATAACGGCCTGGCTTTGGCTAAATTAAATGCGCTGAAACAAAATACCGCAACGTAAAAATTGATGAAAAAACATTTATTTTTGTTGATTATTTTAGGCTTGCTGGTTGCCTGCAACCAAAATACTGCGGACAGTGCAATTGCAAACAGCGCGCCAGACGTCACACAAGCGCAAGACATCAATGCCGCACTTATTCAGGCATTTCAACATAAAAAGAGCCATATTTTTGTTGAAGGCAGCGGCATTGTCAAAAAACTATTACCTGATGATAACAAAGGGTCGCGCCATCAAAAATTCCTGGTCACTCTTGCGCCTGAACAGACCTTGCTGTTTGCACATAACATTGACCTGGCTTCGGTTGTGCCGCTAGCGGTGGGTGATACCATTCAATTCAGGGGTGAATATGTATATAACCCCAAGGGCGGTGTAATGCACTGGACGCACCGCGACCCGCAGGCAAAAATCAAGGGCGGTTGGATTAAACACAACGGCAGGACTTATCATTAAACAAGACCTTACGGGTAAAAAAATATGTCAGATATCTTAAATAAAATTTTAGCCACAAAGCAAGTAGAAATTGCCGCCAGCAAAGCCGCAATAAGTTTGGAGCAACTGCAAAAACAAACCGAAGCACAGCCAGAGCCACGTGACTTTGTCGGCAGTATTCATAAAAAAGTGATGGCAAATAAGCCGGCTGTCATTGCTGAAATTAAAAAAGCCAGCCCGTCAAAAGGCGTTATCCGTGCAGACTTTAATCCGGCAGAAATTGCCAGAAGCTATGAAAAAGCCGGCGCAGCGTGTTTGTCAGTGCTTACTGACGCAGAGTATTTTCAAGGTAGCGCAGAATATCTAAAACAAGCGCGCGCTGCATGCAAACTGCCCGTGTTACGCAAAGACTTTATCATAGACCCTTACCAGGTATTTGAAGCACGAGCCATGGGTGCGGATTGTATTTTACTGATTGTAGCCGCGCTTGAACTCAAGCAAATGCTGGCGTTAGAAGAACTGGCGCATGAACTGGGCATGGCGGTGCTGGTAGAAGTGCATGATGCAGATGAGTTAGCACTTGCTTTGCAGCTTGATACGCCTTTAATCGGTATCAATAATCGTAATTTACGCACTTTCGAAGTCACCTTGCAAACTACACTGGACTTATTAAAAGTGCTGCCAGATGACCGCTTCGTGATTACAGAATCAGGCATTTTTACCCCTGAAGACGTAAAGTTGATGCAAGATAATGACGTGCACGCCTTTCTGGTAGGTGAAGCGTTTATGCGCCAGCCAGACCCAGGCGCGGAGCTGGCACGGGTTTTTGCTTAGATTTTAGTTGCCCTTCGACAAGCTCAGGGAACGATAATTAATATTCACCACGTCCCCTGAGCTTGTCGAAGGGGATCGAGATATGTTTTTGAATTAAGGAACTAAATAATGAGCTATCCCTATTCCCGCCCGCGCCGACTACGTAAAGATGAATTTTCACGCCGCTTAATGCGTGAAAACGTGCTGACCACCAACGATTTAATTTACCCGGTATTTGTTTTAGATGGTAAGAACCGTACTGAGGATGTTGCTTCAATGCCAGGCGTAAAGCGTCAAAGTATTGATGTATTGCTTAAAACGGCTGCGGAATGTGTGCAACTGGGCATTCCGGCAATTGCTTTATTCCCGGTGGTAGACAGCCAATTTAAAAGTTTAGATGCTGCCGAAGCGTTTAATCCTGAGGGGCTGGTGCAACGCACAGTTGCAGCGCTCAAGGCTGCGTTTCCACAGCTTGGCGTGATTACCGATGTTGCCTTAGACCCGTACACCACACACGGTCAAGATGGCTTGATAGACGACGCAGGTTATGTGCTGAATGATGAAACCATTGAAGTGCTGGTGAAGCAAGCTGTTTCTCACGCTAATGCCGGTGCAGACATTGTCGCGCCGAGCGACATGATGGATGGCCGCGTAGGTCAAATTCGCGAAGCTTTAGAAAGTACCGGCAATATCCACACTAAAATTTTGGCCTATTCTGCCAAGTATGCCTCAGCATTTTACGGGCCATTTCGCGATGCAGTAGGCTCTGCGGGCAATCTGGGCACTGGTAATAAATATACCTATCAAATGGATCCGGCCAATTCTGACGAGGCGATGCAGGAAGTCGCACTGGATATTTCTGAAGGCGCGGACATGGTGATGGTGAAACCGGGCATGCCGTATTTAGACATTGTGCGCCGAGTGAAAGATGAATTTGGGGTGCCGACATTTGCCTATCAAGTCAGCGGCGAATACGCCATGCTAAAAGCTGCCGGGCAAAATGGCTGGTTAGATGAAAAAGCTTGCGTAATGGAAAGCCTGCTAGCGTTTAAACGCGCGGGCGCCGATGGGATTTTGACTTATTTTGCAATGGACGTAGCGCGGTGGCTGAAAGCGCACTAGTATTATTAATGCTTCCAGTATTCTTAAGGGCACCTCTAAAAGTTCAAGTTTCTATGCTAGGCAAGGCGTGAACAAAAAATAATGAGGCGGTATATATTTGATATATAACGAGTTATTTTTTGTGAGCAACGCAGCATGGCGACGGAAATTG
>PHCL01000357.1 GCA_002842195.1 Betaproteobacteria bacterium HGW-Betaproteobacteria-20
ATATTATGTGGGGAAGCCAAATACTGGCTCGCGATTGCACTATCGCTTCGCGGCGGGTCGCCGCTCCTACAAGTACAGCTAAAGGTTCATCCTTCGACGCGCTCAGGGCAAACGGCAAGAAAATTACTCACCAATGATTTTCACCAGCACCCGTTTTTTACGCCTGCCATCAAATTCACCATAAAAAATCTGCTCCCACGGCCCAAAATCAAGCCGGCCTTCGGTAATCGCCACCACCACTTCGCGTCCCATTACCTGGCGCTTCATGTGTGCATCGGCGTTGTCTTCACCGGTATCATTATGGCGATAGCTGCTCACGGGTTCATGCGGTGCAAGACGCTCCAGCCATTGCGTGTAGTCGTGATGTAAACCACGTTCATCATCGTTAATGAATACACTGGCAGTAATATGCATGGCGTTCACCAGCACAAAGCCTTCTTTTACGCCGCTTTCGCGCAGGCATTCGTTTACTTGCTCGGTAATGCGAATAAACGCCACGCGGGTAGGTGGGTTAAACCAAAGTTCTTTACGGTAACTTTTCATTCATAAACCTCCAAAATAATAGGTACATTTTAGCACTGTAGGCTAAATGCAAGAACATTCACAATAAGAAACTAAACTTTGGCAAGTAATGATATTTTGTTTCGGTAGAAAAATCCTGCTCAATAAAAAAGCTCCCTAACTTAGGGAGCCTCTAAGTGCAGATTAAAGCTTACCCTTTTACGTCAATTTGCTGGGTAAATGCTTTGCCTTCGTTATCTGTCGCCGTTACTTCCAATTTACCTGCCGCGTCCGGCACAAAATTAAATTTAAAGTATGGGTCTTCCGCAGTACCCACGCCTACATCTACCGTCATTACAGGCTTGCCGTTGTAGGTAAATGTGGCTTTATTGATATAAAACGCCGGCACGAAGCCCTGCGAAACTAAATCGCGCTGTAAACCGGTGCGCATGGGGTGCTTGATATTAAAAGTTGTAGATGTCGTGCCGCCAATGTTCACCGGCTCTTCCACTTTAAATTTAATTTTTCCTGCTGATGCACGAATCGCCGCTTCGTCACCATCTACCGTGCCGCCGCAACCGCCAGCTGCGCGAATTTCACGCGAAGCCAAATATAATTTTCCATCAGCTGTTTCGCCCACCAAACGCACAAAAGCATCGGTTTCAAAGCGAATACGTGTTGATAATTGAAAATCGCCAAGCGCATCGGTTAAGTGATAAGTTGCAGTAATTGGAATAGGGTTTGCATCCACGAACGCATACAATTTTGTGATTTTAACGCCTTTGGCTGCGGCATTATCAATGCTGTAAGTGACAGGCACCTGCGCACCGCTTTCGGCACGGCGCGGCGCGTCTATCTTAATAAAATCGACTTCCTGCATGTCACGTTTTTCAAAAAATGCTTCTTTCATCACTGGCCATAGTTTCGGGTCAGCCTCGGCAAAAGCCGATACGCTTGAAGACAATAAAACAGCGCCTGCCATGGCAGTGAAAATCATTTTACTCAAATTCATACATCCTCCAAACCCACAATTTATATTCATGCAACATTAACGCATTAGCTAGAGCTAAGACTACAAGATGCTATTTTAGTTTTATTCAACAACCTGTATGTGACTCGTGTCACAAACGCTTAACTTAACTTGTAGGAAGGTTATACGGATACAACAACCAGTGCATTCGCGATATAAATATCGCTCCTTGTATGATTAACTTTAATGAAATCTCATTGATAAAACCAAGTAAGATTTCATGATTCACAGGGAAGGCCGCTCGCTCCTGAAGACTGGTTA
>PHCL01000005.1 GCA_002842195.1 Betaproteobacteria bacterium HGW-Betaproteobacteria-20
AACAAGCCGTTAAGAGTTACTACAACATGGTATGGAATGACAAAAAATCAATAGTGCTTACGAGCTACTTATGCGTTTAGCGGAATAAACTCCGCTACTCCGTATACCGCAGCCAGACTTTTTAAATTCGCAGGTAAATTAGCGAAAGTTATTTTGCAGTGTGAAGCTACCGCGCGGCGCTGCCATTCCAACATTAAACTAATCGCTGCAGTATCTACATTCCCAACTTCAGAAAAATCGACCTCAATCTCATCTTCATCCATCAAAAAGGCATTACTTTCAACCAAAATACTGTTCGCGTTATCCATCAAAACATCGCCTGAAATGTTCCACTTATTAGCTGACTGAATAATATTCGCGGGCGTAATGTTAGCCATCTTAGTTTCTCTGTAGCTGGATTTGTCTAAATATTCAGCAATTAAAGGCCAGCTGACTTGTTTTTATCCGCAAGTTTTGTGTTCAAGCTATCTAAACCATTTTGGCGAATTTCACTACTAAATTGGCTGCGATAATTGGTTACCAAACTCACGTCTTCAATCACAATATCATAAACCTTCCAGCCATCAGCACCTTTTACCAGACTGTAATCAACGCCCACTGGCTGCCCACCCGATTGTAAAATTTGTGTTTTTACACTTACATTTTTCGCATCTGGCTCGGCATGCATAGGCTTATATTCAATCACCTGATTTTTATATTTACCAAGTGCAGCGGAGTAAGTACGCAACAACAAACTACGAAACTCCTTCTTAAAGATTGCTTGCTGCTCAGGTGTTGCCGACCTCCAGTTTTTGCCAAGCACCATGCGACTTACTCGATCAAAATCAAAATTAGGTAAAATTTTCTCTTCTACCAGCGCATACAACTTTTGCTGATTGCCTGACTGTATTTCCTTATCATTTTTAATGATGGTTAATACATCGTCTGCTGTTTGCTTAACCAGCATATCGGGCGTTGTTTCCGCATTTGCCATTGCTGTACCAACAAATAAACTAATGACAAAGCTCGTTCCTACTAAAAGTTTTGCTGCAGTTTTCATTTAAATCCTTAATTTGTTTCAACTGTTGATAGACATGCGATTAACACTTTGGTTCTTATACTTATAAAGCTTAACTGCATCACCTAAAACGGTGCATCACCCAATTCTGTTGACGTGCCTTGTACTTGCTTAGCTCCCACGGCACTATCTGCCGGGCTAACGTTAGTCGATTTATCATCCGATGAAGCCTCTGCCTCTGAGGCTTTGCTGAATAAAAATTGGCTAATCATTTTTTCAAGCACAACAGCGCTTTGTGTTTGGATAATTTTATCACCATCTTTTAATACATCTTCATCACCACCCGCCTCAAGACCCACATATTGTTCGCCCAACAGGCCGGATGTATAAATATTGGCAAACGTATCAGTGGGAAAAGAATAGCGCTTATCAATATCTATCTTCACTTCAGCTTCATAACGCTTAGTATTAAAAATAATATTATGCACACGCCCGACCACCACACCGGCACTTTTAACTGGCGCATTACGTTTTAGGCCGCCTATATTTTCAAAGGCGGCAATCACACTATAAGTTTCACCAATTTTGGTTGAGGTTAAGTTGCCTACTTTCATCGCCAGGCCCAGCAAAGCGGCTATACCTAGCGCCACAAAAATACCCACCCATAAGTCTATTGTTGTTCTTTCCATTTAAATACCCTCAATTTACCAGCGTACAGTTTGATTTTCAGCTTTATTTTTCAAGCTTAACATTATGCTGAAAGCATGAAAGCCGTTAGCACAAAATCCAGCGCTAATACTGCCAACGATGAAATCACCACAGTCCGCGTAGTCGCGTGGCTTACGCCTTCTGCGGTTGGCGGCGCATCATAACCTTGAAATAAAGCAATCATGGTACATACCACGCCAAATGCCAAGCTTTTAAGCAAACCATCGACGATGTCTAATCTTTCATCTACATTTGCTTGCATTTGCGACCAGAATGCGCCGTCGTCCACGCCGATGATAGGCACAGCGACCAGATAACCACCCAAAACACCCACCATCGAAAACAAAGCAGCCAATATTGGCATAGTAATGACACCAGCCCAAAAACGCGGTGCTATCACACGTGCAATCGGACTCACTGCCATCATTTCCATGGCGGATAGTTGTTCAGTTGTTTTCATTAAGCCAATTTCAGCAGTAATAGCCGTGCCTGCCCGACCTGCAAACAACAGCGCCGTTACCACAGGCCCTAATTCACGCACTAATGTCAGTGACACAAACACACCAATCGCATCTGACGAGCCATATTTTTGCAAAATGTTATAACCTTGTAAAGCCAGCACCATACCTACAAAAAATGCCGATACAATAATAATCAATAGTGACATGACGCCCGTGGCATACACTTCACGTATGATTAAATGAAACCGCTTATAACTCTCACCTGAATAAATCAGTGCCAGAAAAAAAAGTCTGGCGCCTGCACCTAAACGCCAAATGCGCTCAGTCGTCTTATTGCCGATATTGCGCAATGCTCGTGTAATGCCGTTGAGTAAGGTTGATTTAATCATTTATTTATTTTTTTGTGGGGTTTCAAATTTAACTGAATTTTTATTGAGCTAATGTCGGCGTTAGCAGCTCAGATTGATAATTGCCCGCAGGGTAATGAAATGGCACAGGACCATCTTTATCGCCATGTACAAACTGATGCACAAATGGCTGTATGGACTGCATTAAATCATGCGGAGTGCCTTCAGCAGCAACCACGCCATCTGCCACAAAATACACGTAATCTGCAATTAAAAAAGTTTCTTTTACATCATGCGACACGATAATGGAAGTTGCACCTAACGCATCATTCAAACTACGAATTAAACCACAAACCACGCCCAGCGATACCGGGTCCAAGCCGGCAAACGGCTCATCGTACATGATCATGCAAGGGTCCAGCGCAATGGCACGCGCCAGTGCAACGCGCCTCACCATGCCGCCAGAAAGTTCTGCTGGCATTAAAGTATGTGCGCCGCGCAACCCAACCGCATTAAGCTTCATTAACACCAAATCTCTAATCATCGAATCAGGTAAATCTGTCAGCTCGCGCATGGGAAAAGCCACATTCTCGAATACCGATAAATCAGTGAATAAGGCACCATGCTGAAACAACATACCCATTTTGCGGCGCAGCCTGAAAATGCCGTCACGATCCTGCTGATGCACTACGTCGCCATCCACCCGCACTTCACCGCTATTGGGCTTAATCTGCCCGCCGATTAAACGCAGCAGGGTTGTTTTACCGCTACCGCTACCGCCCATAATCGCCACCACCTTGCCACGCGGAAACACCATATTGATGCCTTTGTGCAACAAACGGCCTTTGTAACCAAAGGATAAATTGTCAATTTCTACGATATTGTTAGCCATAAAACGAGGTGGTTTCTTTTATTGTTTATATCATTTTTAAGAAGCCATCATTCTAAAACAATTTGAGGAGTAAGCAAGCGGTTAAATTGCGTTGCTTGCAAATTTAGTAATGTGAAATTTTCAAAGACAACAAAAAATCCCACCGAAGTGGGCTTTATGTAGCCTAGATGAAGCAAAGCGTAATCTAGGGGTTATTCGTAAATACCCTCGATTCCATTACATTGCATCGAGGCTTATTGTACTACTCAGGCATTAATCAGCCTGAGTAGCCTGAACCTCAGAAGGCCATACAAACATTGTAAGGTGTTGAATCATCAACAGCACCAGCGCCAGTAGTTGGAGACCAGACTGTGGTACCACCAGCATAGCTTCTTACTGAACCTGTAGAAGTTTCTCCGTCATCCAGCGTAATATCAATTTGTTTGGCAAATTTACCTAATATGCCAGCAGAGCAGATTACATAAGCGCCGTTTATACTCGTAGGGCTATTAGGTCCAGCGACATTGAAATCCGAAACGCTTTGAACGCCAATTCGCCCACCGTCAGCATTTGTTGGATAGTAGTTTAAGTCTGTACCTGTTGTTGGTCCCGGGGCCAAGCCTGCTAAACGAACATGTTGCCAGAATATTCCCGCCTCTGTTGTCGGAGCCGTGCCGTTTGTCCCACCATCCCACGCGCCGCTGATTATTGCATCACCCGCACCTGCTGCAGGCCCCATTGCAGTACCCCCCAAATGCGCTACCGGGTTGCTATCATCACCGGGCAAAGCCCTGTATTTATCCTGATAGCCGTATATGTAAACTTGAGTGTTTTTAAAATCGCTCACCATATTTTTAACCTTGGCACTATTAATCAATTCCTGGCCTTTTAACACGCCACCCAAGAGCAAGCCAATAATCACCAGCACAATCGCCAACTCAATTAAGGTAAAACCTGTTTGTTGTTTATTCATTTAGTTCCCCGAACCATAATCTAAAGTGTATGTGAAGCTTTGTAATTAAGAAATAATGTTAGCTATCAGAGTTAAATAAGCAAATACCATACCAAGCACCTTTTGGCCAATTTGCCAGCATTTGCTTGCATTCTATAAGATTTTGCAAAAAATAGGCATAATAATTGTCGAAAAATTTAACAAATGTGTTCAAGTTTAAACACTACCAAGACCGATTAGTTTGTTAAAGTATAAATTAAAGTATAAATTAAGCAATGTTAAACGCATTAGATTATACCAGTTAGCTATTTTTTATAAAATTCATTGAGCCAACATTTTATGCAACCACTATTGAAATTGTATCGCCAGCTATTTAACGATTCTGATCGATTGATGGCGTTGATGATTTTGTCATTGCACGCCATGCTGATTTTGGGCGGGACGAGCGACCTGCATAACGCTTTATTTTTATGTCACTACGGCTTCTTTTTATTGTGGCAACCGATTCTACGGAAAACCGACAGGCTTTCATGGCAGGCCGTGCTACTGATCGTTGTGGGTGCGGGCATTATCATGTCTTTCAATAGTTGGTGGATAACCGCACTGTGGATAGCAAGTTTGTTTGCACTCATCGGCGGGCGTGTTTTTTCTGGGGAATCAACGCGCGATAGATTGCCTAACCTTTTAGCCTCCACCTACTTACTTGCCATATTGTTGCTATGGGTTGTACCTAATCTGCTGAATGCCAAGGATGATTTAGCTGCGGCTGAATTTTTACTGATTTACCTGTTACCAGTTCTGCCGCTTAGCATTTTATTTTTATCGGTTAAAAGAAAACACGATGTACCAATCGTAAATATAGATTTTTTTTACACTTTATTGATTTTTTTACTCGTCTTAATCGTCATACTCGGCAGCTATACCATTGGCGTTATCTGGAAATTTCACTACATTAAATTATTGATTGTCGTGGCGATGACGCTGGCGGCTGCGCTGGTTACGCTGAGCTGGTTATGGAATCCGAGTGCAACATTTTCTGGATTAGAAGTATTGATGTCACGTTATTTGTTGAGCATCGGTCTGCCTTTTGAACATTGGATAAGCCAAATTGCAATGCATGCGGAAATTGAACCGACCGCAGAACAGTTTTTGCAAACTTCCATGCAAGCGCTATCCTCACTCAAGTGGGTGTGTGGCTTAACGTGGAGCGTCGAGCAGACAAAAAATCAGCTGGGTGAACCCTCGCCATATATTTCAACTTTTAATTTTCATCAGCTGCATTTAACCGTGTATTCATGCTGGCAATTTACGCCCACCATGTATTTGCATGTGCAACTACTCACCCAAATATTAGGCGAGTTTTATGAAGCCAAACGCCGTGAAGAAACCATTAGCCAAAACAATTACATGCAATCACTATATGAAACCGGCTCTCGACTCACGCATGATATTAAAAACATTTTGCAATCCATGGGCACGCTTTCTGCAGCGGCAGAACAAATCAATCAGGATGGAAGCGAGGATGCCAGACTAATTGAATTGGTCAAACAGCAATTACCCAGATTAAACCAACGCCTAGCCAGCACACTGACAAAACTTGAACGCCCGAGTGTCGAGAAAAAAAGCCAGGCAAAAGTTGCCAGCTGGTGGAAAAGTTTTAAACAACTCAATACGCATCTGCCAGTATTATTTGAAGCGCCCGCCAATATGCCCAAAGTTGATATTGACCCGGACGTGCTCGACAGCGTGGTGGACAATCTGCTGCAAAATGCTTTAGAAAAAGCAAAGCTAGTGGAAAACACCATCATTAAAGTGACTTTAATGCCATCGCAAAATTTTTGTCTGGAAGTTACCGATACCGGCTCTGCAATGTCTGAAACAGTCGCCAAAAAGTTGTTTCAATCACATGTGAGTTCAAAAAGCGGTTTAGGCGTTGGCTTGTACCATGCTGCCCAACAGGCAAAGCAGGCGGGTTATGCCTTAAGTCTGGTAGAAAACCGTAACGGTGAGGTGCGCTTCAGGTTAGAAAGCATAATCGCCGAATAACTATAGCTAATCCCAAAAATAACGTCATGATATGCCAAGATAATTGATTGGTAGGAGCGACGTCCCCGTCGCGATTGCACCATTGCTTCGCGACGGGGGCGTCGCTCCTACCAAAAACAATATGTGGCTGTCATTATTTACGGGACTAGCTATATATTAAATAACGGCATTAAAGTAACTGTAATAAAGTAGTACAAAAAAACCTGAACAATGACTACGAGAGAAAATCACTGCCCTGTGAGGCAGCCTAGAAGCGGCTCTCAGAGCAGCTGCTTGGAAGGTGCGTCTAAAAGCAAGTTTGCAATGCGCTAAAAGATAGGTTTCGCTAGCTTTTTAGCGCATTACAAATACGGTCAATTTCAATTTAACTAGCGTAAACCTTGAATGTAATCCGCGACTGCTGCCATTTCAGCATCCGTCATTTTTGTGGCGATTGTCATCATCATGGGCGCATTAGCGCGCTCACCGGTGCGGAAAGTCTTTAATTGTGTCAGCGTGTAATCTGCGTGCTGGCCACCTAAACGCGGAAACTGTTTTGGCAAGCCTGCCCCGTTTGCACCATGGCAAGCCGCGCAGGCTGGAACATTGGTTGCCGCGATACCGCCGCGATAGATTTTTTCACCTAGCGAACCTGCACCATTGCTTTTTGCCTGGCCTAACTTAAGGCTTTGCGTTGCAAAATAAGTGGCGACCTCTTTCATTTCATCATCACTTAACATGGCCGCCATACCGGTCATCACCGCGTTAGCGCGTTTGCCTGACTTGAATTCAGTGAGTTGTTTCACCAGATACTCAGGATGCTGACCGGCTAATTTTGGATTTGCCGTAATCACACTATTCCCATCACTACCGTGGCAAGCCGCACATACAGTGCTTACAACCTGTGTTGCTGTCTGCTTCTCAACGGCTACTTCTGCCGCAATAAGCTGCGTAGATGCGAACGATACAACACTTAACGCTACCGATACTAGATGACGAAATTGCATTACAGCTCCTAAAACTTAGATTATTCAAACAATTAACGCGCTATTTTAGCTAAAAATGCCTATTCGTGATAGCATTTTTCACTGTTGTTTATACTGTCTATTTAGCGCCATGTACGCTTAGCAAAAAGAATTGGATTTTCATGCCCTTGTTTCAAAACGCTACTTTTTACATTTCAGCGCATCATTTACGTGATTTACCGATTGCCAGCGGCATTGAAGTTGCCTTTGCAGGCCGCTCAAATGCCGGCAAGTCCAGCGCGCTCAACACACTTGCCAACCATAATCGGCTGGCGTTTGTGAGTAAGCAGCCAGGTCGTACGCAGTTAATTAACTTTTTCACGCTGGGTAACGACCGTCATTTGGTCGATTTACCAGGTTATGGCTACGCCAAAGTACCCGAGGCCATGCGCGCACACTGGCAAAATGTGCTTGCCCGGTATTTAAGTGAGCGCTCAAGCTTAGGTGGCCTGGTGCTGGTCATGGATAGCCGCCACCCACTCACCCCGCTAGACCGCCAAATGCTGGATTGGTTTTGCCCAAGTGGCAAACCTGTGCATGTGCTACTAACCAAGTCTGATAAATTATCTCGTGGTGAAGCAAGCCTGACCCTAAGCCGCGTACGTAAAGAACTGATTGAAACATGGGGCAATCATTACCACAGTGAATGCACTATTCAGTTATTTTCCAGCCTGAAAAAACAAGGGGTGGAGGAAGCGGAAAAGATTATTGGCAAGTGGTTATTTGCCGAAGAACCAGAGGATTTAGTTCGCAAATCATTCAACAATGATGCAGATGAAGGCTAGCACAGGCTTGATGAGACCTATAAAGCACCATCAAGTCTATAAGACTCTGTAGCTAATTTTGTTAACGCCCTTACTTACGCTTAAATACCATATCCCAAACGCCATGCCCCAATTTTAACCCGCGATTTTCAAACTTGGTCAGCGGTCGATAACCTGGTTTTTCAGCATAATCTTCAGCAGTATTTTGTAATTGCGGTTCAGCTTTCAATACATCCAACACCCACTCTGCATATTCCTGCCAATCAGTCGCGACATGTAAATAACCGCCTGGCTTTAACTTACTGCAAAGCAATTTTACAAACGCAGCTTGAATCAATCTGCGTTTATGGTGACGTTTTTTATGCCAGGGGTCAGGAAAGAAAATATGCACCCCATCCAGGCTTGCATCACCCAGCATATTTTGCAGCACTTCGACGACATCGTGCTGAATAATACGGATGTTAGTGAGTGCTCCCTCTTCAATCAGTTTGAGCAGTGCACCAACGCCAGGCGTATGCACTTCCGCCGCTAAAAAATCACATTCAGGTAAAGTCTGCGCGATTTTTGCGGTGGTTTCGCCCATGCCAAAACCGATTTCCAATATTTTAGGAGCGTTCTGGCGCTTGAAAGTTTGTGCTAAATCCAGCGGCTTCGCCTCGTAAGGCACGCCAAACAGTGGCAAGCCAGTTTCCAGCGCGTGTGCCTGCCCTTTGGTGACTCGGCCCTGACGCAGCACAAAGCTACGTATACGACGGCCTTTTAAAGGCTCGCTGCTGTCAACTTGGACATCGCCTTGATTTTGAGTTTCTTCTGTTTTATTTAATTCATTCATAATGCGTATTATACTGTGTGAGCAACTACACGTCGCGAAGCTATACTGAAAAAATCACAACGTTGTCACGATGTCGTCACTCCTGCAGTTAATTCAGAGCGTATGCGATTTATCCCCATTCACAAACCCTATCAAGGCATCATCCACATTTTTGCTCAAAGCAATTACCTTGAATAAATCGCCCATTTCAGCAGGGGATAATAACTTTTGTGCAGCCGCGGCAAGCGGTGCATAACGCGCCATGTCATGCGGCGACACCTGCGACATCACATCTAAAATGCCGCAATTCATTAAAAATTGCGCTTGGCTGCAAAAGCCGCTTAATGCCAAACCATTCTTAATACCTGCATGGGCGATACTGGTAAAATCAACATGCGCGGTAATATCTTGCAATCCAATGTTTATCAGCGGCTCGATATGTGCGTAATGTTGATAATGACACATGAGCGTACCCTGGTTGCGCTGTGGATGGTAATACTCGCGCGCCGCGAACCCGTAATCAATCATCAGAATGATGCCGCGCTGCAATATGTTGGCAAGGCTGGCAATTAAGCCGCTGGCGGCCGGGCAAAATTCGGTGATATAGCCCACCGGCAGGTTAAGTTCGGCTACGGCATCCAATAAACTTTGCTCGCTTGTCGCCCGGTCTTGCCAGGCAATATTTTCGCCTTCAATCACCACGCCCCGCTCACATAAACCATCAGCAGTAACCTTTACAATATGCACCGGAATGGCATCTAACACTTCATTGCCAATGACTACACCATTAAAGTTTGTCGGCAATGCCGTTAGCCACACTACACGTTGCATTAAATCCGGTGGTAATTTTTTACCTAATGTTTCCAGTTGCACTTGACGCAAGTGGTCACTCACTTCCAGTATGAAATACTTTGATGGAACGCGATTGAGTTGCGCTAAAGTCAACAATATATCAGCAGAAAATTTGCCGGTACCAGCACCAAGTTCAAGAATATTGCCATTGGTAATCTGGAGTACCTGCACAATTTGATTAGAAATCGTTTGTGCAAACAGCGGTGAAATTTCTGGTGCAGTGACGAAATCACCCCCTCCATTTGTAGAATCACCGAACTTTTGACTGCCTGCGCTGTAATAACCCAGGCCAGGCGCATAAAGTGCTAACTGCATAAAGTCGAAAAAACTAATCCAGCCACCAGCCTTTAGTATATTTTGTTGAATTAAAAGCGATAATTTTCGGCTTTGTGCCTGCGCTTGCGAGTTGGGAATAGGTAATGAGGTCATTAGCCATTATAATATTTTGATATTCAAAGTGAGTAAACAATTGAACGATAAAGTGTTAAACAACAAAGTAGTGCTGATTACCGGCGGTGCAAAACGCGTGGGTGCGGCTATTTGTCGCATACTGCATGCTGAGGGTTATGCGCTAATGGTGCATTATAAAAGCTCACTTAATGAGGCGCGCGCACTGCAAGCCGAGCTTAATTTGCAACGTGCAAATTCAGTGGCAATCATTCAGGGTGATTTACTCAATATTGCCGAAATACCTAACTTGGTTGCCGGAACTGTTCGGCATTTTGGCCGTTTAGATGTGCTTATCAATAACGCCTCCACTTACTACGCAAGTGAAATTGGCGATATTGACGAATCCAAGTGGCACGATTTAATGGGCAGCAACTTAAAAGCGCCGCTATTTTTATCACAATCTGCCGCGCCTGAGTTACGCAAAAACCATGGCTGTATTGTGAACATTACTGACATGCACGTTGAACGCCCGAAAAAAGGTTACATTGTGTATAGCGTAGCAAAAGCCGGCTTAGTGACACTTACAAAATCTCTCGCGCATGAATTAAGCCCGGAAGTGCGAGTGAATGCCGTAGCACCTGGGCCAGTGCAATGGCCTGATAACAATCCGCAATTTGACGAAGTGTATCGTCAGCGCGTCATCAACCAAACACTACTTAAACGCATGGGCGAAGCTGAAGATGTGGCGAAAGCCGTTAAATTCTTAATCGCCGATGCGCCTTTTATTACCGGTCACGTGTTAGCTGTAGACGGTGGGCGGTCTTTAAACCTTTAGAATTATAAAAATGATTAATCACTTACCCCCCAACCACTCCAACAACTTTATTAAGTTGCGCAATAGTTTGATAAGTGCCACCGGCAAAGCCATTGGCGATTACAACATGATTGAAGATAATGACACCGTGCTGGTGTGTATGAGCGGTGGCAAAGATTCTCATGCAATGTTGATGATATTGCTCGCCCTGCAGGAACGTGCACCGATTAACTTCAAGCTGATTGCGATGAATCTGGATCAGAAACAGCCCGGTTTTCCAGCGGATATTTTGCCTGCTTACTTTGAAAAACTAGGCATCGATTACCGCATTGTTGAAGCTGATACTTATTCGATTGTTAAAGAAAAAATTCCGGAAGGTGCAACCACTTGCAGCCTTTGTTCACGGCTAAGGCGCGGCATTATTTACACCACCGCAAAAAAGCTGGGTGCCAATAAAATCGCGTTGGGCCATCACCGGGACGATATTGTTGAAACGCTGTTTCTCAATATGTTTTTTGGTGCAAAAATGAAAGCCATGCCGCCCAAGCTCTCTACCAACGACAGGCAAAACATCGTCATCCGGCCTTTGGCTTATTGCAGTGAAAAAGATATTGCCAGCTACGCCAGACAAATGGGGTTCCCGATTATTCCGTGTGATTTATGTGGCAGCCAGGAAAATCTGCAACGCCAAAAAGTGAAAGACATGTTGCACGCATGGGAACTGGAACAACCTGGCCGCATCAATAACATCTTTCGCGCAATCGGCAATGTAGAGCCTTCGCATTTAGCCGATTTCAACTTGTATGACTTCAAAAACTTAACACAGGCCAGGCCGGAAGATGAAGACCCGCTATTCGGCGACATTGCCAACGAAGGTGCGGCTTTGAGTTTAGCCGGCACCGATGGCACTAGAATTGAGTTTTCCAGAAATAAATCCGTATCATAAAAATCAACTGCGAAATAAATAACGTACTATGTACTGTAAGTTATTGTCTTAAAGCCATTTACCTTGCTATTATGCCGGGGTACGGGCATTAGCCGTGACAAGTTTAACAAACCCATTTCACTTACAACCCTATAGGCATTCATGTCCAAACTGTTAATTGTTGAATCTCCTTCCAAAGCCAAAACGCTGAAAAAATATCTAGGCAACGACTTTGAAGTACTTGCCTCTTATGGGCATGTGCGTGATTTAATTCCAAAAAATGGCGCGGTTGATACCGAACATGACTTTGCCATGAAGTACGACATTATCGAGCGCAACAGTAAACATGTGGATGCGATTGCCAAAGCCGTGAAAAATGCCGACAGCATCTACCTCGCAACCGATCCGGACCGCGAAGGTGAAGCGATTTCATGGCATATTGCAGAAATTTTAAAATCTAAAAATCTGCTCAAAAACAAACTGATGAAGCGCGTGGTGTTTCATGAAATCACCAAAAGTGCGGTTGAGCATGCCATTGCCGAGCCGCGTGACATTTCCATGCCGATGGTTAATGCACAACAAGCACGCCGTGCCCTGGATTATCTGGTTGGCTTTAATTTATCACCGTTATTATGGAAAAAAATCCGTCGCGGGCTATCAGCCGGGCGCGTACAAAGCCCTGCACTTCGACTCATTGTTGAACGTGAACTGGAAATTGAAGCGTTTAAATCGCAAGAATACTGGTCTGTACACTTAGACGCCCTAAAACATAACCATGGCTTTACTGCCAAATTGGTTCAGTTGGATAATCAAAAAGTTGAGCAATTCACGGTCATCAATCATGACCAGCAAGCCGATATTGTCGGCAAGTTGCTATTAGCCAGTGCGGGTAAAACCACCGTTTCCCGCGTGGAGAAAAAACAACGCAGCCGCAGCCCGGCAGCGCCATTTACCACTTCCACCTTACAGCAGGAAGCCGTGCGCAAGCTAAGCTTTACCACTGCGCGTGCGATGAGAGTCGCACAACAGTTGTATGAAGGGATGGATGTAGGCGGCGGTGCCAATGGTGGACCCGTGGGTTTGATAACCTATATGCGTACCGACTCGTTCAACATGGCGACTGAAGCCATTATGCAAATTCGCGATTATGTGAAAAAGAATTTTAATGCGGAATATTTGCCAAAATCGCCCGTTATGTACAAAACCAAGTCTAAAAGTGCACAGGAAGCGCATGAGGCGATACGCCCAACCGACATTAACCGCACCCCTGCTAGCGTAAAACTATACTTAACGGATGAGCAATTTAAACTCTATGAAATGATATGGAAGCGTGCCCTGGCCTGCCAAATGTCGCCGGCCAAATTTGATGCGGTAAGTGTAGATTTAAGCGTAGGCTCTGATGCCAATTTGTTCCGCGCTACTGGCCAAACACTGGTATTCCCGGGTTTTATCGCCGTCTATATGGAAGGCACAGATGATGAGGAAGAGGAAGCTGAAGCCAAGCTACCGCATCTTGAAGCCGGCGAAATACTCACCGTTGAAAAAATCTACGGCGATCAGCACTTTACCGAACCACCCCCGCGCTATGGCGAAGCCAGTTTAGTGAAAATTTTAGAAGAGTACGGTATAGGCCGCCCTTCAACTTACGCCAGCATTATTAGCACCTTACAAGACCGCGAATACGTAATACTGGACAAAAAGCGCTTTACCCCGACCGATGTTGGGCGGGTGGTGAATAAATTTTTAACCGAACATTTCACCAAATATGTGGATTACGACTTTACCGCCAACCTGGAAAATGCCTTGGATAGCGTTGCAGATGGCGAACGTGAGTGGATTCCGCTCATGGATGAATTTTGGCAAGGGTTCAATCAACAACTACTCAGCAAAGCCAATGTTGATCGACCTGGCAATGAGCTGATCGACGAGGCCTGCCCAAAGTGTGGCAAGCCACTACAAAAACAACTCAGCCGCTTTGGCACGTTTATTGGCTGTACAGGCTATAACGATACGCCAAAATGTGACTACAAACGCAGCCTGAATGGTGCCGCACAAGTGGGCAGCGACCCGGTTATTATCGGCACAGACACTGAAACCGGCAAAGAAATTTTACTGATGAATGGGCCTTACGGACCCTATTTACAGCTGGGTTTGGCGGTTGAAGGTGATAAAAAGAAACCAAAGCGCGTGAGCGTGCCGAAAGAAATCCCGCTGACTGATATGAGTCTGGAAACC
>PHCL01000358.1 GCA_002842195.1 Betaproteobacteria bacterium HGW-Betaproteobacteria-20
CCGATCTCCACATCTATTACGGCTTTAGTTACTTCCATCAACAAACGTGCGCGATTTTCAAAACTGCCGCCATAATTATCGGTGCGTTTATTGCTGCCATCGCGTAAAAATTCATCCAGTAGATAACCATTCGCCGCATGAATTTCCACACCGTCAAAACCCGCTGCAAGCGCACATTTAGTGGCATGGATATATTCTTGAACAATGGCTGGCAACTCACTGGCATCTAAAGCGCGCGGCGTTACAAAATCCTGCAAACCTGTATAGGTAAACGCCTGTCCGGCAGGCTTAATGGCTGATGGCGCAACCGGTAACACACCGTTTGGCAACAGACTTGGGTGAGAGATTCTACCCACATGCCATATTTGCGATACTATTTTGCCACCTTTTGCATGCACCGCATCGACTACTTTCTTCCAGCCGGCAACCTGCGCATCGGTGTAAATACCGGGCAAGGCTGGATAGCCATGCGCCATATCAGAAATCGGCGTGGCCTCTGTGATAATCAAGCCTGCTGTAGCGCGCTGCTCATAATAAGTCACATTTAAAGCCTGCGGCACGCCGCCCTCGCCCGCTCTGTTTCTGGTAAGTGGTGCCATCACCATACGATTTTTTAAAGTAATTGATCCTAATTTTGCCGGACTGAATAAATCTAATGTCATGGGTTGTATCTCCAAAATTTACTAATTCTTTGATTAACTAATAATCAAACTGAATGGTTATTTAGCTACTTTTTCCGGTGGCAATTTTACACCTTCGATCAACAGCGTAATTTCAATTTCATCACCTACGGCTGCATCTGCTTTAAGTGGCCAGGTAAAACCAAAATCGCTGGCTTTTAGTGAAGTATGCGCTTCAAAACCGGTTCTGTAGCCACCCCAGGGGTCGTTGCCAAAACCTAACACTTTGAAGGGAAAAGTCATTTCTTTAGACACGCCGTGCAAGGTCAGCACACCGGTCATCACACCTTCCGTGTTCGAGCTTGCGACAATTTTTTTGCTGACAAACGTCATTTCAGCAAATTTAGCCGCGTCTAGATAATCCTCTTTTATAATATGTGCATCACGCTTGGCATGGCTACTATTCACGCTAAGCATGTTAATCTTTGCATCTACACTTGAGTTGGCTAAGTTGTTAACATCAATTAAAATTTTGCCTTTAATTTCGCTAAAAGTGCCCGAAGTTTTTGAAGCCACATGGCGGATACTCCAATTGGCAAAGCTATGATTTTCGTCAATTTTGTAGGCCTCCTGCGCAGCATTTGCAATGCCGGCAAATGTCATTGTTGCCAATAAAATAAAAGCCTCTAATAAAACTGAAATTCTAACTGTGATATTTTTCATTTTTACTCCTGATTTAAAAAAATTATATTAAGCGATGTTTATATATGTAACCTTCTACACCAGACTTGGTGTGCTCCAGTCTTATGCAATATGCAAGGGCAAATCAAATAAAAGTAACTCTGCCTGGGTTGCAGCTTTAATCTCCAATGTTGCCATACCATCCAGCATCAAGGCATCGCCTGCCGCCAGAGATTGGCCGTTTGATTCAACCTCACCCGTTGCCACCTGCAAATATGCACTGCGCCGCGTGTTAAGTACATACTCTAGCGTTACATCAGGGCTCAGAATTGTGGCATACAGTAACATATCCTGATGTACCACCAAAGACTCCTCACGCCCGTCATTTGACGCAATTAAACACCATTGGTTTGATTTTTTGCTCGCCGAAAAATGTTTTTCTTCGTAACCGGGTGGCAAATGC
>PHCL01000359.1 GCA_002842195.1 Betaproteobacteria bacterium HGW-Betaproteobacteria-20
TAGGCGCCCCGCCAATGTCCGTGCCGCATTTGGATACGCGCATCATCAATGGCAAGCCTGCCCTACTTTTTGGGCCTTACGCAGGCTTTACCACTAAATTTTTAAAACAAGGTTCTTATTTAGATTTTTTTAAATCACTCAAACCGACCAACATGAAATCGATGTTAAGCGTTGGTCGCCATAATACAGATTTAACACGTTATCTAATCGGTGAAGCACTACAAAAGCACGCGACCAGGGTCACCACGTTACGTCAGTTTTACCCGCAAGCCAATGAAGCCGATTGGCATCTGGAGAGCGCAGGCAAACGCGTGCAAATCATTAAAAATTGTAATGAAAAAGGCGGTAAACTTGAATTCGGCACTGAAATTGTTGCATCAAAAAATGGCTCACTAGCGGCGTTGCTAGGTGCTTCACCAGGTGCATCTGTGGCCGTACAGTCCATGCTGGACGTGATTGAACGCTGTTTTAGCACGCAAGTTAAAAGCGCTGATTGGCAGCAAAAAATGAAAATACTGGTGCCTAGCTATGGTGAATCACTTATTGAAAATGCAAACTTACTTAAGCCAATACGCAACCGAACGCTTTCAACGCTAAAGCTAAAGCAAAAGGAAAGTATCATTTGAGGGGTCAGTTTGATGGGTCAGTGGGATTGCGCTACGGCTTATATATTTGCCCCATGGTAATATCAAAAAACCATCGAGAGAAAATCGCTGCCCTGAGAGCCTTTATCTACAAGGCTCTCAGGGAATCACTCAGGAAGGCATATTGAATTGAATAAAAATTATTGATCAGATTAGTGAATTCTGGTCAAATCAATCAGTTTTTTAATGGGTGCGTAACTTAGTCTGTGTATCGGTGATATGCCATGCAACGTCAGCATTTCCAAATGAAATTTGGTTGGGTAACCTTTATGTTTAGCAAAGCCGTATTGTGGGTAGATTTCATCCAGCGCATATAACTCGGCATCGCGTGCGACTTTAGCAAGTATGGACGCTGCCGAAATGGCTTGCACTTTACTATCGCCCTGCACTATTGCTTCACAAGGTAGACTGATTTTTGGACGTTTGTTGCCATCGACCTGTACTAAATCCGGAGTAATATCGAATTGCAATTGCATCATTTCAATCGCGCGTTTCATGGCCAGCAAGCTGGCTTGCAGGATATTGATTTCGTCGATTTCTTGTGCACTGCAACTGGCGATTGCCCAAGCTAACGCCTTGGTTTTAATTTCATCGCTTAGAAAGTCACGTTTTTTTTCAGATAATTTTTTAGAATCGGCTAAACCCGGTATCGGCTTTTCTGGATTCAAAATGACTGCCGCGGCATATACTGCGCCAGCGAGTGGGCCGCGCCCTGCTTCATCTACACCGCAAATTATCTGCATTTTTAACTTACTTTAAATAAGAAAGAATCACTGTTGCCGCTTTTTCAGCAGTGTCTTGCCGCAAACTGTGGTGCATCTTAGTGAACTCACTTTTAATGTCTGCAGTGTAACTAGTGTCATGAATGAATTTTAGTGCTGCCTCAGCCAGTTTTTCAGGGGTGGCATCATCCTGCAAAAGCTCAGGCACGACAAATCTCTCAGCTAATATATTAGGCAAGCCCACGTATGGCTGTAACTGCATGCGTCTGAGTAGTTGCCAACTTAGCTTGGGCATACGGTAAGTAATGACCATAGGCTTTTTGAGTAGTGCCGCCTCCAGCGTGGCAGTGCCACTCGCGATCAACGTCACATCGCAGGCGGCCAGCGCATCGGCG
>PHCL01000360.1 GCA_002842195.1 Betaproteobacteria bacterium HGW-Betaproteobacteria-20
AGGCACAGGCACGCCAGAAGTCGGCGGATTAACTACTTCTCAAGCCATGACACTGCTGGAAGCCTGGCATGATTTAAACTGGGTAGGCATGGATTGCTGCGAAGTTTCGCCGCCTTATGACCATGCAGAACTCACTTCAAATGCGGCGGCGGTAATTGTCTGGACATGGCTTTGCGGGCGCATAGCCGCGCAAAAATAAGCGAATAATATAGGTAAAAAATCATGTCTGCCACTACCGAACTTAAACTCACGCAGAACTCTTATTATGCCGCCAGCGCAAATGAGCAGCCGGATTATCCAGCACTGAACGGCGACGTTGAAGCCGATGTTTGTGTGGTTGGCGGTGGCTTTGCAGGCTTATCTGCCGCCATTGAGCTGGCAGACCGCGGCTATAAAGTTGTGGTGTTGGAAGCCAGACATATCGGCTGGGGCGCGAGTGGTCGCAATGGCGGACAACTAATCGCCGGTCTGGCTTGTGAACAGGATGTAATCGAAAATGCGCTGGGTCTGGATGCTGCAAAACAAGTGTGGGGCATGACCCTGGAAGCACTGGATTTAGTGCGTGCCCGCGTAAAGCGTTTTGCTATTCAATGTGATCTGACCGACGGATTTCTTGGCGTTGCTGTGAATGAAAACAAAGCTGCAAAACTACACCAGTGGCTGGATGGCATGGTGCAACGCTATCAATATGATGCACAATGGATTCCACCCAAAGACATTGGTCAGTGGATAGCCAGTCCGCGTTATCACAGTGGTTATTTTGATAAAAGCGGCGGGCATTTGCACCCGCTCAATTATTGTCTGGGTCTGGCTAAAGGCGCGGCTAGTCTGGGTGTGCGTATTTTTCAGCATTCTGCGGTAATGGCTATGCAACAAGGTGAAACCGTGACTTTGCACTCGGAGGCCGGCTTAGTTAAAGCCAGGTTTGTGGTACTGGCCGGCAATATGTATTTGCCCGAAGTGTCGCCAAAATTAGCGCCATTATTGGCCAAGCGCATTATGCCGGTCGGTACTTACATTATAGGTACAGAGCCGATAACTCCGACGTTGGCGGCAAAGCTGATACCCAATAATTCGGCTGTTTGCGATACTAATTTTATACTTGATTACTTTCGGTTTTCTGCCGACAAACGCATGATTTACGGTGGCCGTGTGAGTTACAGCGCCTTGACACCGCCCAACCTTACCGCCAGCATGCAGGCACGTATGGTGGAGACTTTTCCGCAGCTGAAAAATACCAAAGTCGAGTACACATGGGGTGGCTTTGTTGACATCACCATGAATCGTGCACCTGATTTTGGCCGCGTTGCGCCCAATGTGTATTATCTACAGGGTTTTTCCGGTCACGGTGTGGCGCTAACTGGCCTTGCCGGAAAGCTGGTGGCTGAAGCCATCAGCGGCCAGGCAGAGCGATTGGACTTAATGGCCAAGATTCCGCATCATAATTTTCCCGGTGGTAAATTACTTCGTACACCCGCGCTGGTGCTGGGTATGGCCTGGTATACGCTACGTGATGCGCTGGCATAATTTTAGTATTATTGAAATGCAAGCACCATTACACACAATAGCCAAATGGGTCGGCGAGATTTATCAACCAAACTCGTTTTTAAGAGTGAAATCGGCAACGCCTAAGAATTGATTATCCGCCTGCACTTTTAGCATCTTCGTCCATTTTGCGTTTGAAATAAACATAAAACCAGACGCACATTCCCAATATAAATACGATAACGGCTAAGCTCATCAGACCGTAGT
>PHCL01000006.1 GCA_002842195.1 Betaproteobacteria bacterium HGW-Betaproteobacteria-20
CCAATATCGCCAGCCATTTGAAACTGCCCAGCATGGTTAACGCAGAAAATAACTGCTGACCTAATGGGTGTTGTCCATCAGCCATCCATGCGCTGGTTATCTGATCGAGGGGAAATATTTCTTTTTCGATCCAGATTTCCTCGGCAATTTCCGAGAACACCCATCCAAAGAAGTATGCAGCAAAGACACCCAGCATCAGGATAAAGCGCGGACTATGGAGAAGTGCTGCAGTGAAACGCGATATTTTCATAAACTCAGTACTGATAATATAAATGCAATAAAGATACAAGCTGCGAATAAGCTAGCCAGAAATACAGCTCCAGCTAAAGTATCCTTTACAATTTTTAGTACCTGATGCTGGTCAGGGTGCAGGTGGTCTGCAAGTTTTTCAATTGCGGTGTTGACCAGTTCAAGCGTTATTACCAGTCCGCAGGTTAGCAGCAATAATGCCCACCAGACAGGGTGCGGTTTAATAAACAGCAGTACGGTAACGACGAACAGTACAGCAACGGCCTGAATGCGAAAACTACTTTCACTTTGCCAGCTAGCTTTGATGCCGTTTAATGCATTTTTAAAGCGACGTGATAAGGGTTGGTTTTTCATATCTTGTAGGTTTGCATCGAATTTTTATCTGATTAACAGGTTGAATTTTGGCTTATCCTTTTTGCACATTTTGCATTAATAAATAATGGCAGCCTTGCACACTCAGCGTAAATCAAGCTGGTTTACTTTTGCTTTTTATTTGAGATGCTTGGTCAGCCAGTCCTGTAGTTTTTTCCAGCCATCTTCTGCGGCTTCCTTGTTGTAGCTAAGTCGGTAATCAGCAAAGAAGGCATGCGAGGCTTCAGGGTAAACCTGAATATTAGACTGACTGTCACCAGCCGCCAGTAACGTTTTCATTTTCTCAACACTATCGAGTGGAATGCCGTTGTCCTTGCCTCCATACAGTCCCAGCACTGGGACTTTCAGCTGTGGCGCGATGTCGATTGGGTGGGTAGTTTGCAGTTCGCTGGTCGGGCCTGTCAGTTTTCCATACCAGGCTATACCGGCTTTAATCTGGGGGTTGTGCGCACAATACAGCCAAGTAATACGGCCGCCCCAGCAGAATCCTGTAATGGCTAGATGGCTTGTGTCACCCTTAGTGTGGTTGCTGACCCAATTTACTGTTGCATCAAGATCTGCCATAACCTGCGTATCTGGTACCTTGCTTACCACCTTGGAGATAATCTCTTTAATATCCGTCATTGATGAGACATCTCCCTGACGTGCAAACAGCTCAGGAGCAATGGCTAGATAGCCGAGTTTGGCTAACCGACGGCAGACATCTTTAATATGCTCATGTACACCGAAGATTTCTTGTACGACCAACACAACCGGGAGGTCGCTGCCTTTTTCAGGATACGCCAGGTAAGCAGGAATTTCACCATCAGCTACGGGGATTTTGATTTCCATGCTAACGAGCGCATTGCTGTCGGTAGTGATAGTTTTAGCTGAGATTGGCCGTACCGACAAGGCAAAACCTGTTGCCAGCAAGGTCACCATGAAATCTCTACGGGAGATGGGGGATTTATTTGAAATAGTCATCGGATAATTATAGCCCAAGGAAACTTTAATTAATTTTTTAACACCTGCTACTTATACTCCCGACAGCCAGCCTGGGATAGAAGTTCTGCTGCGCTAATGACAGCTATCAAAAAGTCTAGTCTTTACGTTAACTTTTTAGCAACACGATCACTGCACCGCTGCCGCCATCTTGCTTTTTCGCTTCAGCATAAGCAATCACTTCGTCTTTTTGCATTAGCCAGCCGCGGAGTTTTTGTTTGAGTATAGGTTCACGGTTACGTGAGCCTAAACCTTTGCCGTGAACTATTCTTATGCACCGAATACTGCGTTTTTTGCAATCGCTGATGAAGCTGGCAACGTAGAGTCGCGCTTCATCACTTACCAGTCCATGTAAGTCCATGTTGGCTTGTATTACCCAGTGGCCACGGCGTAGTTTTCTTAAAATGTCGGGAGAGTGCCCATCCCGTAAATACAACATTTCTTCGCCAGTTTCAAGCTCGTAAGCGGGGATGTAGTGGTCTGATAATGAATCTACAAGTGCTTGCTGTTCATCCTGAATAAATTGTTTGGGAATAGGTTTTGGTTTTTTTACAGAATGAATTGTGCGGTTGTTATCGGGCAGTGGACGTACATCTTTCACGGCCTCTGAAAACAGATTTTCTTCATTTTCGTTTGAGTTAGTCACAATTATTTGCGCCGTTTTTTGTGGAGCGACGACCCCATCGCTCCCACATATTCATTATTTATCTAAATAACGCTCAGCATCTAAAGCCGCCATACAACCTGTACCGGCGCTTGTTACCGCTTGGCGGTAAATATGGTCCTGCACATCACCTGCGGCAAAAACGCCTGGAACACTGGTGGCAGTGGCATTGCCAACGCGACCCATTTGCGTGATGATATAGCCACCATCCATTTCCAGTTGTCCTTCAAAAATATCAGTGTTTGGCTTGTGGCCAATGGCAATAAATACGCCCATCAGTTTGATTTCTTTTGTCGAGCCGTCATTCACGTTTTTAAGACGCATACCGGTTACACCGCTGTCATCGCCCAGCACTTCATCCAGCGTTTGGAATGTTTCCAGCACGATTTTTCCTTCTTTCACGCGCTCCATCAGCTTATCTACCAAAATCGCTTCAGCTTTAAATTTATCGCGGCGGTGGACCAGCGTTACCTTGCTGGCAATGTTAGCTAAATAGAGCGCTTCTTCCACCGCGGTATTGCCGCCACCAATGACTGCAACTTCTTGATTTTTATAAAAGAAGCCATCGCAGGTGGCGCAGGCAGAAACGCCTTTCCCGCTAAATTTTTCTTCACTTGGAATACCCAGATATTTAGCGCTGGCACCGGTTGCAATAATCAGCGCATCACAGGTATATTCGCTATTATCACCCACTAGCCGAATCGGCTTTTCAGTCAAATACGAGGTGTGAATCTGGTCAAAAATCATTTCAGTATTAAAGCGTTCCGCATGTTTTTGAAAACGCTCCATTAGCTCAGGGCCTTGCACGCCATCTGCATCCGCAGGCCAGTTGTCTACCTCAGTGGTGGTCATCAGCTGACCGCCTTGGGCAATACCGGTAATCAACACGGGATTTAGGTTTGCACGAGCGGCATACACCGCCGCAGAATAACCGGCTGGGCCTGAGCCTAAAATAAGTAAGTGAGCGTGACGAGTTGCCATGATTTAAGCCTTTAAAATGAAATGAAATAGAAAAAATTATGTGTAGTATTCTACCAATATACAGCGCAGGAATATGCTTAATCACACCAGAAAATACGATATAAACTCACGAAAAAACCAAATAAAAGCCTCATAAAATCTACGAGCGAAAATCACTGCCCTGAGAGCCGCTCTGGTAAAGGCTCTCAGGGCAGCGGTTTGGAAGGCGGATTATATGTCATGATTAAAAGCGATATATATATAAGCAAGGTTGGTGCAGCCAACAAGTTTTGCAAGGGGCTAATTTACTTTCATGGAATGCAGTTGAAAGCAGAATGATATTGTATTAGCTACGCAGTGACTTTGATACTGCTATAATTTGATTTAACATTAAATTCGTAAGGTTTTACTATCTTGTTTTTCAAAAAATCTACACCGGTAAATGCGCGGCGGGCGGCTGAAGTCACTAAATCGCAGGCCATCAGCGCTAAATTACTTAAAGAAGCGTGGTGGCTGGGTTTGGTGCTGGTCGGGCTTTTTCTCGCGATTATTTTATTTACCTACCATAGAGAAGACCCTTCATGGTCGCATATCGCCGCTGATAATGCAGTCATCCATAACGCTGGTGGCAGCGTCGGTGCATGGCTATCAGACATGATGCTATATTTATTCGGCTTTTCTGCCTGGTGGTGGGTAGTGCTGGCTTTTTACGCCATGTGGTTCGTTTATCTAAAACTGGAAGCGGTTAACCTAAGCGAAAAACCATTTTTATTATTTAATTTTATTGGGTTTGGTTTATTACTCATTGCCTCATGCGCTTTAGAGGCAGGTCATTTGCTTAACCTGCCGGCTTCATTGCCGGACAAAACCGGCGGCATGCTTGGCGTGGCGGTAGACTCAGGCTTACGCGGCATGTTTGGCTACACCGGTTCCAGTATGATTTTGCTGGTCATGTTTGCCGTAGGCTTTAGCTTGTTTACCGGTTGGTCATGGATTATGCTCACCGAAAAACTCGGCACCGCTTTGATTGCGGGCTACGAGTTTATCAAATTTAAATGGCAGGATTGGCAAGATAGAAAAGCTGGCAAGGTGGTTGAGCTGGAACGCAAAGAATTTGTGCAGGCTGAGCGTAAGCGCTCACAAAATCGAGAGCCGGTATTTATTGAACCCCCAGTGCTAGAAGTGGCGCAAAGCGAACGCGCGCAAAAAGAGAAGCAAGCGCCGTTATTTGAAACGCTGCCAGATTCCGTGTTGCCACCATTGCATTTGTTAGATGAACCGTCAGGCCTGGTGGAGTTACCATCTGTCGAAACGCTGGATTTTACCTCACGCCTCATTGAGCGAAAATTGATGGATTTTGGTATTGAAGTCAAAGTGTTAACCGCACAGCCCGGCCCTGTAATTACTCGTTTTGAGTTAGAACCGGCAGCAGGCGTGAAGGGTAGTCAGGTGACTAATCTAATTAAAGATTTGGCGCGTGCGCTGTCGGTCGTGAGCGTTCGTGTGGTAGAAACTATTCCCGGTAAAACCTGTATGGGTTTGGAAATCCCAAACGCAAAACGACAAATTGTACATTTATCTGAAATCATGAGCAGCCAGGCTTATGCTGACGTAAAGTCGCCGCTGGCAATTTCATTAGGCAAAGATATTGCAGGTAAACCTGCGGTAGCAGATTTAGCAAAAATGCCGCATGTGCTGGTAGCAGGTACCACCGGTTCAGGCAAATCTGTTGCGATTAACGCGCTGATTTTAAGCTGGCTGTATAAAGCTGACGCCAGCCAGGTGCGCATGATTTTGATAGATCCAAAAATGCTTGAGCTTTCTGTTTACGAGGGTATTCCGCATTTACTGGCACCGGTGGTTACCGATATGCGCCAAGCTGCAAATGCGCTCAATTGGTGTGTGGCAGAGATGGAGCGCCGCTATAAGTTGATGTCTATGCTCGGGGTGCGTAATCTGGCAGGTTACAACCAAAAAATCAGAGACGCAGAAAAAGCGGGCGAAAAAATCCCGCATCCATTTAGCTTAACGCCAGATGATCCGGAGCCGCTGGTAGAAATGCCGCTGATTGTGGTGGTGATTGATGAACTGGCTGATTTAATGATGGTGGTTGGCAAAAAAGTGGAAGAGCTCATTGCACGACTTGCGCAAAAAGCCCGTGCTTCAGGTATTCATCTGGTGCTTGCCACACAGCGCCCATCGGTAGATGTGATTACCGGCCTTATTAAGGCCAACGTGCCTACCCGCATCTCTTTTCAGGTATCGAGTAAAATCGATTCGCGCACCATATTAGACCAAATGGGCGCTGAAGCCTTACTTGGGCAGGGTGATATGCTGTACATGCCACCCGGTACTGGTTACCCGGTGCGGATTCATGGTGCGTTTGTGTCTGACCAGGAAGTGCATAAAGTGGTGAATTACCTAAAAGCCCAGGGTGAACCAAACTACATTGAAGGTATTCTAAGCAACGAGGCCGAAGAGGGCGGAGTAGATTTTGCTGATAGTGGCTCTGCTAGTGGTGCAGAAGTTGATCCGCTTTACGATGAGGCTGTCGGCATCGTCTTAAAAACACGCCGTGCCAGTATTTCTGCGGTGCAGCGTCAATTACGCATAGGCTATAACCGTGCCGCACGCTTAATTGAAGACATGGAACGCGCTGGTCTGGTGTCCAGCATGCAAAGCAATGGCAATCGTGAAGTGCTCGCGCCGCATAATGATGTTTAAAAGTTGGATTAAGGATTTGGATGTATAAAATAAAAACCATTGTGTTAGCCTGTGTGCTGACATTGCCATTAACCCTGCCTTTAGCCGCTCAGGCGGATGGTACGGCCAGTCTTAAGAAATTTTATGATGAGACACATGCTGTCAGTGCCAGTTTTCATCAGATAGTCACAGATAAAAAAGGCCAGAAAATACAAGATGTATATGGTGAAATGCAATTAAAACGCCCAAATAAATTTAGATGGGATTACAAAAAACCTTTTGAGCAACAAATTATTAGCGATGGAAAGCAGGTCTGGTTATATGATACCGAATTGGCGCAAGTGACCGTGCGAGAGCTGAGCAAAGCGCTTGGTTCCAGTCCTGCGGCTTTGTTGGCTGGCGAGGGTGGTTTAGACAATAACTTTAAGCTGGTCAACGCTTACCGGAAAGATAATCTTGACTGGGTCAGTACCAATCCAAAAGATCTGGAATCAGGGTTTAATAAAATATCCCTGGGGTTTAAAGGTGATACGCTGCAAGAAATGGACATGGTAGACAGCTTTGGTCATCAGACCAAAATTGTATTCAGCAATGTTGTGCATAATCCGGTGATTAAGCCGGGTACTTTTTTATTCAAGCTGCCTAAGGGCGTGGATGTAGTCGGTGAGTAATACCAAGGCGCGTTCACATGAATATAGCGTGTACGAATTTTGATGACCGCATGTGCTATTTACCACACTTTGCCTTGTCTGCATTTACATGCACCTAGATTTAACACACCTAGATTTAAATATATCCAGGAATAGTCGTTTGGTTTTATTTTGAATAGCTTATTTCAACCAAATAGCCCGCAAGCGCCCCTTGCGGAAAGATTACGACCAAAAACTTTAGATGAGGTTGTAGGGCAATCGCACTTGTTGGGTGCAAGCAAGCCGTTGCGACTGGCTTTTCAATCAGGCAAGCTACCTTCTATGATTTTGTGGGGCCCACCAGGCGTAGGAAAAACCACACTGGCACGCTTGATTGCCAACACCGCCGATGCTGATTTCATTCCGATTTCTGCCGTGTTGTCAGGTATTAAAGATATACGTGAAGCTGTGGAACGCGCCGAGCTTACCTTGCAGCAACATGGACGAAAAACCATTTTATTCGTAGATGAAGTCCACCGATTTAATAAAGGTCAGCAGGATGCATTTTTACCATTTGTAGAAAGTGGCTTAATTACCTTTATTGGTGCAACGACCGAAAACCCGTCGTTTGAAGTAAATAGTGCGTTATTGAGCCGTGCGCAGGTATTTGTATTAAATGCGCTAAGTGAGTCAGAATTGTCATTGTTACTTGATCGCGCACAACAATTAGTGGCACAAAATGTCACGATTGCAAATGAAGTGCGTGAGCAGATTTTGAATTATGCCGACGGTGATGCCAGGCGCTTGCTTAATTTTGTTGAAGGCTTATTTAATGCGGCTGAAGGCGCATCTGTCACCGAGATTGATGAAACTTTTTTGCAAACTACCATGGCGAGTAAATTGCGCCGTTTTGATAAAGGTGGCGAAGCGTTTTATGACCAGATTTCTGCACTGCATAAGTCAGTGCGCGGTTCAAACCCGGATGCCGCCTTGTATTGGTTTTTACGCATGATCGATGGCGGTGCAGACCCATTGTATTTAGGCAGACGCATAGTGCGCATGGCGATTGAAGATATTGGTTTGGCAGACCCGCGTGCGCAGGGTATAGCGCTGGAAGCCTGCCAGATTTTTGAGCGACTAGGCTCGCCAGAAGGAGAATTGGCACTTTCAAATGCTGTGCTTTATTTAGCGGTAGCACCAAAAAGCAATGCGGCTTACATGGCTTATAATCAGGCAAAAGCCTTTGTCAGTAACGATAAATCTCGCCCTGTACCGTTACATTTAAGAAACGCACCCACCAAGCTGATGAAAGCCTTGGATTACGGCAAAGAATATCGATATGCACACCATGAGCCCGAAGCTTACGCGGCTGGCGTAGATTATTTTCCAGACGAGATGAGCGCGCTGCAATTTTATACGCCCACGCCACGTGGCTTAGAAGGTAAAATTACGGAAAAGTTAGCGCACCTGCGCGAGTTGGATAAAAAAGCGAAAAAATAATAACCCCACCACGGAGACACAGAGGCACGGAGAAAGTCAAAAGCTATAATTTGCGTATTTAGCTTTTCTCTGTGCCTCTGTGTCTCCGTGGTGAAAGATTTTAGGATAAGTAAATGTTAGATATTCAAGCATTAAGAAATGACTTAGCCGGTGTTGCCAGCCAGCTAAAAAAACGTGGTTTTGAGTTCGATTCAACCAGTTTCATTGCTTTGGAGCAAGAACGCAAAACCGTGCAAACGCGTACACAAGACTTGCAAGCCAAGCGTAATAACGCTTCTAAGCAGATTGGATTTGCTAAGTCTAAAGGTGAAGATGTGAGCGCCATTATGGCCGAAGTCGCAGGCTTAGGTGAGCAATTAAAAGCTGATGAAGCGCGATTATTAGCGTTACAGGCTGAGTTACAGAACCTTTTATTAAACGTACCAAATTTACCGCATATCAGTGTGCCACAGGGACAATCTGAAACGGATAACCTGGAGGTGCGTAAAGTAGGTACACCGCGCAGTTTTGATTTTGCAATCAAAGACCATACCGATGTCGGTACGCCGTTAGGACTGGACTTTGAAACTGGTATCAAACTTTCGGGCGCGCGTTTCACTTTGATGCGCGGCCAAATTGCTAAAATGCATCGTGCTTTGGCGCAATTTATGTTGAATACACAAACCGAGCAGCATGGCTATGAAGAATGCTATACGCCATATTTAGTGAATACTGAAACGCTGACTGGCACTGGTCAATTACCGAAGTTTGAGGAAGACCTATTCAGCTTAAACCATAACGACAGCAAGTTATATTTAATCCCAACTTCTGAAGTCACGCTCACCAACACTGTGCGCGATGAAATCGTGTCTTTGGAGTCACTGCCTATCAAGCTAACCGCACATACGCCTTGTTTCCGCTCCGAGGCCGGTTCTTATGGGCGAGATACCAAAGGCATGATACGCCAGCATCAATTTGATAAAGTCGAGATGGTACAAATTGTGCATCCAGGCAAAAGTTACGAAACGCTTGAAGAAATGGTCGGTCATGCGGAAAACATCTTGAAAGCACTGGAATTACCGTATCGGGTAGTATTACTCTGCACAGGTGACATGGGCTTTGGTGCGGCTAAAACCTACGATTTGGAAGTATGGCTACCAGCGCAAAATACTTATCGTGAAATATCTAGTGTGAGCAATTGCGAGGCATTTCAGGCACGCCGTTTGCAGGCGCGGTTTAGAAATGAAGCTGGTAAACCAGAGCTGCTACACACACTGAATGGTTCAGGTCTGGCGGTAGGGCGTACCTTGGTTGCAGTGCTTGAAAACTATCAAAATGCAGATGGTAGTGTGACTGTGCCGGAGGTGTTAAGGCCTTACATGAATAATCTTGAGGTTATCAGGCGGTAGTTATTTTTCCGCCTGCACTTAACGTACGTTCTCATTGGCACAGGGTGTGATGTTTGCTGAGCTGGCGGAATTTTGGCTTGTCAAAGAGCGTTTCTTGAGCCCATCGAAGGAAATTAGCGTGATGCAATTTTAAAATTGTTGTAATCAGGACTGTGGCTGGGTTGGTAACGCTCTAAAATGCGTTGATAGCTACGGATTGATTCTACAAAAATAACCGGCGCGCCGCCACTCGCATAGCCGTATTTTACTGTGCTGTAATATTCAGGATTAGTTAGCAGCACCAGCGTTTTTTTAACGTCTGCCCAACTGTCCGGGTTAAGGTTTAAGCGCTTGGCAAGCACTCTGGCATCTTCCAGATGTGCGTAGCCTATATTGTACGCAGCCAGTGCCATGTAGGTGCGGTCTGGTTCCGGTATGCGCGCTGGCAAGGTGTTAATCATTTTGATAATATATTTAGCGCCAGCCGGGATGCTTTGTTTCGGGTCCAGTCTATCGGTTACGCCCATTAAGTCTGCGGTGCTTTCAGTGAGCATCATTAGCCCACGTACTCCAGTGGGCGATGTGTTAAATGTATCCCAATGCGACTCTCGGTAGCTGACTGCAGCTAATAAGCGCCAATCTAATCCGGTTTCTTCTTGTGCCTGCTTAAATAACCGCGTGCATTTTGGTAGCAATGAATGAGAGAGTTTTAGGAAATTAGTGATGTCCATCGTGTTTAGGCGCTTGGCATGGCCATAGTAACGGTCAATTAAATTGCGCAAAGTACCATTTTTGTGAATTGTGTCAAAAAAAGCGTTCACTTTTATGACAAGTGCAGGATCTGCATTTTTTGGCATCGCCCAGGCGATTTTTTCAGGTTCGCCTAAAGGCATGGCCACCGCCAGGTTAGGGTAGTAATTTTGCATGACCGACACTAAATGACTGTCTGCCACGGTAAAATCTAACACACCGCCCGCCACTTCATCTAATAGCGATTCTGAATTGGTGTGTTTTAGTGCTTGCCAGTGCAATGTTGGCAGTTCTTTTTGAATTTTGCTCAATCGCTCTGCAAAACTTGTGCCTTCTGGTACAGCTATTTTCTTATCGGCAATTGAAGTTAAATCTTTTTCTGAACGCAGGCGCTTGGGATTTATATCAGATTCACTATTGTAAATAAGTTGCTGTTGTGTCTCCTGATAAGGTTTAGCAAACTGCACAAGCTCTTTGCGTAGATGCGTGATAGATAAATTGGCGGCGGCAATCGTTGCTTTACCTTTAAGCAAGGTCGGGATAACGTCACTAATACTGTTGACGAGTAGAAATTTTATTCGGTATTCTGGCGCATAGTCTTTAACAAATAAGGTTGCTAAATCATACTCAATACCGGCAAATTGATTGTCACCATTCAGGTAATAAGTGGCTGGACCGTTGTGTGTTACAAAAATAAGTTCGTGCTTGCTACTAGTGACTTCTGCAGCAAGTTTATCCTTCTGCTTTGCTTTGTCTTCGGTTGGCATGCAAGATGCAAGCAAAAGCAATACTAGTACAGCAGTTAATGTGTATAGAAAATGGAGGTGGTGTGGGTGTTTGACTGAGTTCATCTTCAGGTTCAAACACATATTCAAGATTAGGCCCAACGCTCACTTACTGCACCATTTGCAGCAATGAATACCGCATCAGTCAGGCCAAAGAAGATGCCATGTTCCACAGTGCCAGGGGTATTGTTGATTAACTCATTCAGCGTGTTAGCATCAATATCGATGTCAAATTTCATATCCAACACATAACTGCCATGTGAGGTAATCCAAAAGCCATCTTTGGCGGCATTGGGACGTAAATCACCTTGCCCGCCAACACTTTCAAGACTTTTTTTAGCCAGTTGCCAGGCGAAGGGAATCACTTCAATCGGAATTGCAAAGTTTTGACCTATATGACTGACCAGTTTGCTTTCATCAGCGACTGCGATAAATTGTGTGGCTGCCTTTGCCAATAATTTTTCTTTCACCAGGTCACTGCCGCGACCTTTTAGCAGGGTCATGTCAGCGGTTATTTCATCAGCACCGTCTACGTATAAGTCAATACTGCTAATGTGTTCCAAGGCAATGATAGGTAAATGCAGTGACTGCGCGTGCTGGGTGCTGATGGTAGAACTGGCTACCGTGGTGATTTTAAGGCCTTCTTCACGTTGGCGGCGCGCAAGTTCTTCAATAAAGTAATTGGCAGTAGAGCCTGTACCTAAACCAACCAGCATGCCATTCTCAACATATTTTGCCGCCTGTAAAGCGACCAATTGTTTGTCGTTCATTTTGCAAATCCTTTACTGGATATTTTGGCTTTACTAAGCAACATAATAGCGCGATTATGGGTTTTTAGGCATTAAAAAAGGGAGCAAGTTGCTCCCTGATTGTAAAACCTTAATGTTAAACCTTGCTGAAAAGCCAAGTTTTGTAAAGACGGTATTTATTTCAATACGCGGTTTCTGTATTCGCCAGTGCGAGTGTCGATTTCAATTTTATCACCTTGTGCGCAAAATAATGGCACTGGAAACTCAAATCCGGAAGCGATTTTAGCTGGTTTCATTACTTTACCTGAAGTGTCACCTTTAACAGCAGGCTCGGTGTAGGTGATTTCACGCACAACCGTGGTTGGCAATTCAACTGAAATAGGTTTTTCGTTGTAAAAGCGAATGTCTGCTGCCATGCCGTCTTCAAGGTAAGGCAAAGCGTCGGCCATGAATTCTGCATCAACGTCATACTGGTTATAATCTGCGTCCATAAACACATAGCTTGGGTCAGCAAAGTAAGAATAAGTCGCTTCTTTTTTTTCTAAAATAACCACTTCAAATTTGTCGCCAGCACCGTAGATGCTTTCGCTAGGAGTATCGGTTAACAAGTTTTTAAATTTCATTTTTACTACAGCAGTGCTGCGACCAGATTTAGTATATTCGGCTTTAATCACTACCAATGGGTCGTTGCCGACCATAATGACGTTGCCGGCGCGAAGTTCTTGTGCTGTTTTCATAGATTTGCCTTGCTGATTTATGAGTTAAATTGGGTGTTGATTTGTTAGCCGCGCATTATACCTTAACTATAATTTATTGCAAAAAATCACCAACTTAGCCGCCAGATCCGGTTGTGCTGCCAACTGCCTGCTTTGTGTCTGCGTGTAGGTTTTAATCGCAGGTAAAAGTCCTAAATAGCGTTGCCAAGTATCATTTTCCACCTGCTTTGCAGGACGGTCCTCTGTAGACCAGTATTGGTGCGCCTCCCAGAGCATCTGTTTTTGTTCGAAGTTTTGGTAAAAAAATGCTAAAAAAGCATTTAATTTCTTGAGGTGGGTGTTTTCAGATTGCAAATACGGTTGCCAAATGAATGGCTTTCCCGCCCAAATGGCGCGCACCCAGCTATCTTCACCGCGTACAAAATTCAAATCGCACGCACGCAAAAGTTTATCGTAATCAGCTTGGCTTAAAAATGGCAGTACCTGTAAATTAAGATTCCCGCGTATTAAAGTTTCGCCAGCTTCCAATGAAGCTTTGCCAAAGAGCCTGGCAATCTCCGGCAAAATGCTACTCTGAGGCACAAGCAAAAGAACTTCATGGTTACAGACTTGCAGGGCCGTAAGTAAATGATGAATGGGTGCATGTGAATAACAAAATAATGAGATTTTAAGCGCATCTTCATATTTGGCATTCACATGAAAGTCAGAATGACAGGCAGTTTTGTCAGCTATATTGGCTTCACGAATCAAGCCGCCCGTATCATCACGAAAGCCGGGGAAATAATAATATTTGGTCAGCGCTAGTGATGCGTGCGGTGAGGGTCTGGCATGAAAGTCACCTACCCAGGTTTCTGCAGACAGATATTCTAAATTGATCCAAACGCTTTTACTGACCTGCATTTGCTGCATATAAGCATCTGGCAGTGCACAGGCAAATGTTTCAATCACAACATCTGCAGGTATTATTTCTGGGGCAGGCCAGGTACAAATTTCAACGTCGTTTACTAGTTGAGATTGCTTGCTAATATTCAGCTGAGGAATAATTTTACTGGCAGCGGTAAAGTCATCAATAAACAATCTGACCCGTAATTGATGCTCCAGCACGAGCTGCTGACTTAACCGCCAACATACGCCGATGTCACCAAAGTTATCAACAATTCTGCAAAAAATGTCCCAACGCTTGCCAGTTAGATTACTCATGCGGGTACTTGATAATTTATTTCGGTGATTTCGTATTGCTCTTCACCTGCGGGCGTGGTGACTTTGATGACATCGCCAACTTGCTTGCCGAGCATGGCGCGGGCTAGGGGTGAAACCCAACTTATGTAACCTAATGACGGCTCTAGCTCATCTTGGCCGACAATGCGATAGCTATGCTCAGTATCATTTTTAAGTGAAAATAAAGTCACCCAGGCGCCAAAAAACACCTTCTCCAAGCCTTGCTGGGCAGCAGGGTCTACAATCACCGCTAAATCC
>PHCL01000361.1 GCA_002842195.1 Betaproteobacteria bacterium HGW-Betaproteobacteria-20
ATAAGCCACAGATTGCTCTGCACTCATAAAATTATCGCGCTCAGTATCTACATCAATTTCTGTCGCAGATTTACCTGTATGGTACGCCAAAATCGCATTTAACTTTTCACGTAAATACATAATTTCTTTTGCCTGAATAGCGATGTCAGATGATTGGCCTTGAAAACCACCTGAAGGCTGGTGAATCATCACACGTGAATTAGGCAGACTAAAACGCTTGCCTTTAGCTCCAGATGCCAGCAAAAACGCGCCCATACTCGCGGCCTGACCAATACACAAGGTACTTACATCAGCTTTAATGAACTGCATGGTGTCATAAATTGACATACCCGCAGTCACTGAACCGCCTGGTGAATTGATGTACAGAGAAATATCCTTATCCGGGTTTTCTGCTTCTAAGAACAAAAGCTGTGCCACAACCAGATTGGCCGACATATCGTTCACCGGACCTACCAAAAATACCACGCGCTCTTTAAGTAAGCGTGAATAAATATCATAAGAACGCTCGCCGCGGCCGCTCTGCTCCACCACCATTGGAATATAACCCAAAGCTTGCGGAGTTGTATCCAGCTCGGCTTGCAGCTGTTGCATATTGTTCATTTACGCATTTCCCATTAAATCATCAAATTTAACTTTTTTATCCGTCACTGTAGCCTTCGACAACACCCAAGCCACTGCGTTCTCTTCAGTTGCTAAAGCGGCTGGCTCATCCAGGCGTTTAGTGTCAGCAAAATACCATGTAACCACATCTGCAGGGCGTTCAAAGCTTTGTGCAAATACGTCTACCATCGCACGAACCTGTTCCGCAGTGGCGTGCAAGCTATTAGCGTTAATTAACTCGCCTAAAATTAAACGTAGTTTAGTGCTGCGTTTCGCTTGCTCTTCAAACATGCCAGGCTCAAGCTTAATTGTGCTTAAATCAGCACCGCGTTGTTTTAAATTTTGAGCGGTGGTTTCCATCATGCGATTGATTTCAGAACCTAACAACACGCGCGGAATTTCAAAGTCCGCACTGTCTACCAAGGCTTGAAACACTTGTTCTTTAACTTTAGCGCTTACACGTTTAGCCACTTCCTGATTCAGGCTTTCGGTAATTTCAGCTTTCATTTTATTAACATCGCCGTCTTCAATCCCTAGGCTTTTTGCAAAGTCAGCATCAAGTTCGGGTAATTTAGGCTCTGAAACACTCTCGTACGTTACATCGTAACTCACTGTTTTTCCAGCCAGTTGCTCTGGGTTATGGTCAGCCGGGTAAGTAATTTCAAATTGTTTTGAGCTGCCTGCTTTACCGCCAGTCAATTGCTCGTCAAAAGAAGCAATACGTCCGGCTTCGCCCAACACCAGGTCAATACCATTGGCGCCAGTAGATTCAACTTCCTTCCCGTCAATCGAAGCCTTAAGCGTCACATGAATGCGATCACCTTTTTTAGCAGCACGTTTTACCGGCACAAAACTCACGCGTTGCTGCACTAAAACATCTAAGGTTTTTTGCACGTCAGCGTCGCTTACTTTAGTCACTGGACGCTCAATTTTCATTTTGGCTGGGTCACTAAAGGTAACCTCAGGAAACACTTCAAATGTCGCGGTATATTCTAAATTAACAGAAGCTGCTTCAAATGGTTTATGCTCAATATTCGGATAGCCAGCAACGCGTAATTTTGCTTCATCTACAGCGTCACCAAAGCTTCTTTCAACCGCACCTGAATACACCTCATCGCGCACTTGATCGCCATAG
>PHCL01000362.1 GCA_002842195.1 Betaproteobacteria bacterium HGW-Betaproteobacteria-20
CATTCCATCTTTCGCACCTGGTGACACGGTAGTCATCGGCGTAAACGTAGTTGAAGGTACACGTAAACGTGTGCAGTCATACGAAGGCGTGGTGATTGCTAAACGTAACCGTGGTTTAAATTCATCATTCATCGTACGTAAAATTTCATCAGGCGAAGGTGTTGAGCGTACATTCCAAACTTACTCACCGCTAATAGCTAGCATTGAAGTAAAACGTCGCGGTGATGTTCGCCGCGCAAAACTGTACTACCTACGTGAACGTTCAGGTAAATCTGCACGTATTAAAGAAAAATTGTTCACACGTGAAAAAGAAGTAATGGCGCCGGCAGAAAGCGCTTAACTTTAAATTTTTCCAGCTGAAAAGCACAAAAAGCCTCAAAAAGACGCAAGTCATTTGGGGCTTTTTTACGTTTGTATATACGTTTGCATCTTAGCCATATTGGTTTAACATAACGTCATGAAAAATCAATTTGATGCCTTGATAAATGCACCTTTTGGCGCTGTGGCAATTTCAGCGCATGGCAATCAGCTCGCCATAGATTTTCTGCTGAAATCGCCATCAGCGGAAAATTATCAGTCTGCGCAACCGCTGGTTCAACAGGCTTACGCACAAATCATACAGTACTTGCAGCAGCCAACGATTGCATTTAATTTGCCCGTACCCATGCAGGGCACCGCCTTTCAACGGCGTGTGTGGCAAGCCATTGCGGCTATTCCTGTTGGGCAAACACGCACCTATGGTCAGATTGCCAGACAAATAGGTTCCGGACCGCGTGCTGTGGCAAATGCCTGTGGCGCAAATAACACGCCACTGCTTATTCCATGCCACCGGGTGGTTGCACAGAACGGTATTGGTGGTTTTATGCAAAGTAAACAAAATGGTCTGTTAATCAAGCAATGGTTGCTGGCACACGAAGGTGTGTCAAAATATCAGCAGGGTATATAAGCGTGAGTGAGCAAACACTTGCGCTATCAGATGCGGCAGAACTGGATACCTTTATTGACCATTTATGGTTGGAAGACGGTCTGGCAAAAAATACCTTAGAAAGCTATCGGCTGGATTTAAGCGCATTCGCGCTTTGGCTCGCGCAACAAAATAAACAGTTGTTAACCGCAGATCAAGCGGATATCCAGCAATATCTAGCTGTTAAATTTCCACTAAGCAAACCACGCAGTATTGGCCGATTGATAGCCAGCATGCGGCGTTTTTATCGCTATTTAATTCGCGATAATAAAATCAGCTTAGACCCCACCATACAAATACAATCACCCAAGCTGCCACGCAGCTTACCCAAAAGTCTGAATGAAGATGAAGTGTTAGCTTTGCTTAACGCGCCCAACCTGCATGAACCTGTGGGCTTACGCGATAAAGCGATGCTAGAGCTGCTGTATGCCTGTGGACTGCGTGTATCCGAACTGGTCGGGGTAAAAGCCACCGAAGTGAGCGTGAGCGACGGTGTGGTGCGCGTCACTGGTAAAGGTAGCAAAACCAGGCTAGTGCCGATGGGCGAAGAGGCGGTGGATTGGATTTCACGCTATTTAAGTGAAGCAAGACCGGCGATATTACAAAAGCGCTTATGTGATGCGCTATTTGTCACCAATCGCGGTGAAGCGATGACTCGCCAAGCCTTCTGGTATTTGATTAAACGCTACGCAATACTGGCGGGCATCAGCAAACACATGTCACCGCATGTGTTGCGCCATGCATTTGCTACGCATTTATTGAATCACG
>PHCL01000363.1 GCA_002842195.1 Betaproteobacteria bacterium HGW-Betaproteobacteria-20
TTTGACTATTGCCATCGGTATGTTAGTGGATGCCGCAGTGGTGGTGGTTGAAAACGTTGTATCACATCTGGCTGATACTAAAAAAGCAGGCTCATTGCCCAGAATGCATATTATTTACCGTGCCGTGCGTGAAGTCAGCGTGCCGGTGACAGCTGGTGTGCTAATTATCATTACCGTGTTTTTACCCTTACTCACGTTACAAGGGCTTGAAGGCAAGTTATTCACGCCGGTTGCGTTGACTATTATGTTTGCATTGGCGGGGTCGTTGTTTTTATCTCTAACTGTCATCCCCGTGCTGGCTTCGTTTTTACTCAAAGAAGTCAGCCATGAAGAACCCTGGTTAGTGAGAAAAGCGTTAGGCGTGTACGAGCCGATACTTAAATGGTCTTTAGATCATGCCAAAGTAATCGTGATTGGTGCCTTTGTGCTGTTAGCCATTACCGGCGTAGTTTATACGCAAATTGGTAAAACCTTTATGCCTACTATGGATGAAGGCGATCTAATCATCGGGGTAGAAAAACTGCCGTCTATTAATCTGCAACAAAGTTTGTTAACCGATATGAATGTTCAGCGCGCTATTTTAAGTCAGGTGCCTGAGGTGAAAGGCGTTTTTTCCAGAGTAGGCTCGGATGAACTCGGGCTGGACCCGATGGGATTAAATCAAACCGATAACTTTTTGATTCTGAAGCCTGCCAGTGAATGGCGTATGAAAACCAAAGAAGAGCTAATAGACGAGCTGCGTAAGGTGATGGCGCAAATGCCGGGTTTAGATTACAGCTTCACGCAGCCTATCGACATGCGCGTGAATGAAATGATTTTAGGCGTACGTGGGGATTTAGCCATTAAGATCTTTGGCCATGATTTAACGGTGCTGGATAGCAAAGCACAGCAAATCGTCGGCATTTTGGACTCGATTAAAGGCAGTCAAGATGTTTATACACCGCAAAATAGTGGTGTTCAATATCTGCAAATTAAAATAGACCGTGTAGCCGCAGGCAGGCTAGGTTTGGATATTGCTGAAATTGAAAATATATTGCTTGCCCAGCTTGAAGGTAAGCAAATGGGTATCGTGCAAGAAGGCCAAAAACGTACGCCGGTGCTGTTACGCGGTAGCGCAGATTTACGCGCTTCACCGTCAGACTTCGGCAACTTAATGCTCACGCTAGCCAATGGCACCAACATACCACTTTCAGCTGTGGCCAAAATAGAGCGTGAAGAAGGCCCGGTAAAAGTAGATAGAGAGCGAGGCGTGCGTATGGTGGTGGTTACTGCCAATATCCGCGACCGCGATTTAGTCAGTTTTGTAGAAGAAACCAGACAACGCATTAACACCGAAGTGAAACTAGGCGAAGGTTACTCAATTAAATTAGGCGGTCAGTTTGAAAACCAACAACGCGCTGCGGCCCGTTTAGCTATCGTGGTGCCTGTCGCCATCGGCATGATTTTCTTGCTGCTGTTCGCTACCTTTGGCTCGATTAAGCAATCCTTGTTGATTTTATCTAACATTCCGTTTGCCATGATAGGCGGTGTGTTTGGATTATGGATTTCAGGTGAGTATTTATCAGTACCTGCTTCAGTTGGCTTTATTGCCTTGCTGGGGATTGCTGTGTTGAACGGGGTAGTGATGGTGAGCTACTTTAACCTGCTTGCAGCGCAAGGGATGGATCAATTAAGCATCGTGGTTGAAGGTGCAAAACGCAGGCTCAGACCCGTGTTGATGACAGCAAGTAT
>PHCL01000364.1 GCA_002842195.1 Betaproteobacteria bacterium HGW-Betaproteobacteria-20
CAGAACGCAGACGACGTAATGCTATACGCATCTGGTGGACACCTTCTACATCGGCTCCACGTAACACCATATCCTCATTGCGCTGCAATTGGTTAATGCATTCCCAGGCTATTTTCTTGAATGCACTACTGGCATCGGCGTTATTCACGAGTTTTGGCAACTGTGCTTTGAAGATTACCGGCGGTTCAGTGCGAAAGTAGGCATAGCCGCGCTGCGCTTTACTGGTATTTTCCAATGTCAGTGGTATAACTCTTTGCAGCTCCAGTGCAAAATCAAACAACCGCCCCGCATTGCCAGCCTTCAATTCCAATTCGATTTCGCAGATTGATTCACTTTTTTTATCTACAACCAACTGACCGAGGTCAAGCGCAAGTTCAATCTTGTCACCATTGTCGAAGGCAAGTTGCCACTCGCTACGCCTTACTTCCGTCTGGAAGATAGGCCTAAGCGCATCGCGAAATTTTTGATTAGCGAATATTTTGATCAAGTCTGGATTAAGGATTTTAGTATAGTCGAGATGATTTGCTGCAATCACGTCCTCCCATTCCTTGCGCTGATGCAGACCTGTCAGAGAACTCCCTGTAGATTTGATAGTTTGAATCCAACGACCGGATATGTGGCGAATTCGAAGACTGATGCCAGCATCTAGAAGCTTTAGGTCTGGCGTGTCGTAATAGATACTGATAAGTTTATGTGTGGCTGATTTTCCAACACGGCTGCTAATAACGGCAGGATGATTACGCAGGTGCGCCACATCCTTGCGATCAATACTTAACTTGAGTTCAACTTCACGACCCATCGGAGGTCGCCTCTACGACCCAATCCAGCAGGGGAACCCATTGTTCAACATCTTGTGCCACTACTGAAGGTCGCATATCAAACAGACTCACACCAAGCTCTGCGGCCGTTGCATAAACCTGTGCGTTTCGAAGATAAGTCAGTACAGGGAAACCAGTCTGTTCCATGAACTCAGCCAGCCCAGCAGCGGCATGCGTACGACTGTTCACCCGCATACCAACCAGCGCAACAAATGTTTTGTTCTTACGAATCGCTTTTTCTTCAACGAGCCTGTCCAGAAAGTCACTGGTAGCTCCCATATCAAAAGCTGACGGCTGAATTGGCACAATTACACAGTCGGCTTGTTTGACGGCATCAGCAAGTTTTTCATCTCGAAATCCAGCCGGAGAGTCGGTGATTATCCAATCAGGTTCCATGGTGTGGGCTTTGCTTCGTGGATTGTAGCTGTGGATTATCGGCATTTCGGCTGGTCGGCGTTGTAACCATTGTGCAGAAGACTGCTGTCGATCAAGATCAGTTAGCATAACTCGACCACCGAGTGAGGCGAAATAACCAGCAAGATTAGTAGCCAACGTTGTCTTACCACTGCCTCCCTTAGAGTTGGCAATCAGGATGTTTTTCATGAAGTAGCTCCGAAACGTTAAATCTGCAGACTCTTAAAACCATACCTTAATTCATCTGGAAATTTGTGTCTACCTTATGCAGCTTGAGTGTTTAATTTGGGTCGAAAGTGTCACTATCCATGTTTCTGCTTTATGAATATCCAATATTTCTTGTGCCAATAACAGCTTAAATTCGCCCATTGTCATCTGGTTGAAATGTAAGGTGTTGATAAATGTGTTTTCAGATTGAACACAAAGCGAGTTTGCGATGACCGAAAAAATAAACTTAACTGGCAACAATGTTGCAGAAAACCATACCAGACTA
>PHCL01000007.1 GCA_002842195.1 Betaproteobacteria bacterium HGW-Betaproteobacteria-20
GTGCTGGCGATTTCTAAATCTCGTGCAGTCAACAATTGCGCCACGCCAGTGCCGCCGGCAGCCAGGTTGCCACGTGTTTCGCCGGCTTGTGGAATACGCGCCAGTGAATATGGCAATGGCTCACCATCAATCACAATAATACGTTTATCGCCTTGCAAAATAGCTGGCAAGTAGCGCTGCGCCATGATGGTACGGGCGCCGAAATGGGTGATGGTTTCCAGTATCACGCTGATATTTGGGTCGTTCAATCTGAGTCTGAATATGCTGTGGCCACCCATACCATCTAAGGGTTTTACGACAATATCCTGATGGGCATTTAAGAATTCACGGATTAAACTATTATTTGCTGTGACTAAGAATTCCGGTGCAAATTGTGGAAAGCGTGTAACAGATAATTTTTCATTCCAGCTACGGATTGCACTTGGGTTGTTATAGACCCTCGCCCCTTGCTTGGCAGCAATTTCAAGCAGATAGGTGCTGTAGAGATATTCGTTATCAAACGGCGGGTCTTTACGCATAATCACTGCAGAAAATTCTGCAGGGGCGTATTCAAGTGCTTCTTCAGTTGAAAAATGTTGTGCTGTAAAAATGAATTTTCGGGCGTTTATTCTGGCTACGTCACCCCGTAAAAACAGGTCATGCTGCATGCTGACAAATAGTTCGTGGCCACGGCTAGCAGCCTCGCGCATAATAGCTAAGCTAGTATCTTTGTAAGCTTTTAAGCTGGAGAGAGGGTCCAGTATAAACAGTAGTTTCATGTGAGTTTCATCAAAAATTCAATCTATCCAAAATTCTGTACCCTGAGCTTGTCGAAGGGTAGCGCTAACACAGCAACCCTTCGACAAGCTCAGGGAACGGGAGGTTGGGTAAGTTTTATGTTTTAAAAATATTTCTACGATATTACTATTGATTTAACGGATCATTCTCTTGCAACTCAATAGCGGCGGCCAGCAAAGCCAAACGTGCCACAACACCATACGCATAAAAGCGGTTGGGTGCGGCATCTGGTGCATCAGCACAATCTGGCAGGGTACATGGCTTTTCAAAAGCAAGCGGTACAAAATGTGAACCTGGCGCGTTTAAGTTCTCATCTGCCCCACGTTCGGTATGCACGCGATAAAAACCACCAATGACAAAGTGGTCCATCATGTACACCACCGGCTCGGCAACGGCGTCATTGATGCTTTCAAATGTATAAACACCTTCTTGAATAATCACTTCAGAAACTTGCAGGCCTTCTTTTATCACCGACATTTTATTGCGTGCCTTACGGTTTAAATCACGCACTTCATCGGGTGATTTTACCGTCATAATGCCCATGCCATAAGTGCCGGCATCGGCTTTTACAATGACAAACGGTTCTTGGGTAACGCCGTATTGTGCGTATTTAATTTTGATTTTGGCGAGCAACTCTTCCACTCTAAGCGCAAGGCACTCTTCGCCCGTGCGTGCGTGAAAATCTATTTCGCCGCAGGTTTCAAAATAAGGATTGAGCAGCCATTCATCAATACCAAGCAATGCAGAAAACTCACTGACTACACGGTTGTAGGCTGAAAAATGTTGCGATTTACGTCGCGTACTCCAGCCAGCATGTAGCGGTGGAATTAAATCTTGCTCAAGATTTTTAAGTATTTCCGGAATACCTGCGGATAAGTCATTATTCAGTAAAATCGCGCAGCTATCAAAGTCGCCTAACTCTTTGTTAATGAGCTTAATGCGATTGCCCACACGCACCACTGGCTCCAGCAACAATGGCTGGCCATCGTGTGCTTGCAGCGTGGTGGGTTCGGTAATTTCAGGTGAAATGCTGCCAATGCGTACTTCCAGGCCAGCGGCTTTCATCATATTGGCCAACTCGACCACATTGCGCAGGTAGTAAGTGTTGCGTGTATGATTTTCTGGAATAATGAGTAAACGATGCGCTTCAGGGCATATTTTTTCAACCGCGACCATGGCCGCCTGCACACCCAGGGGTAAAAATTCCGGATTAAGGTTGTTAAAGCCGCCGGGAAATAAATTGGTATCAACCGGCGCTAATTTAAAGCCGGAATTACGTAAATCAACACTGGCATAAAATGGTGATGCATACTCCAGCCACTGGCTGCGAAACCAGTGTTCTATCTTCGGCATGTCATCCAGCATGCTTTTTTCTAAAGATAAAAGCGGGCCGTTAAGGGCGGTTGTCAGGTGTGGGACCATGGTTTTTTCTTTATATCCGTTAAGCCGTAGCCTCGATGGAGCGCAATGGAATAGAGGGATAATGGTTATCTTCCCTCGATTTCACTTCGTTTCATCGCGGCTGCGAAGTTAAATTACTGTGTGTGCCTGCACGTCAGCGTGATAGCTGCTTCTTACCATGGGGCCACTCGCGGTATTATTAAAGCCCATAGACTCGGCTTTTTGTTTTAAATCATCAAAAATCGCAGGTTCTGCATAACGCATTACCGGGTGATGGTGCTCGCTGGGCTGCAGGTATTGGCCTAACGTGAGCATGCTTACCTGATGTGCGCGTAAATCCTGCATCACGGCCAGAATTTCTTCATCAGTCTCACCCAAGCCTAGCATCAGGCCGGATTTTGTTGGAATATCAGGGTACATTTCGGCAAAAGTTTTTAGTAAGGTCAGTGAATTCTGATAATCGGAACCAGGCCTTGCCTGTTTATAAAGCCGTGGTACGGTTTCCAGATTGTGGTTCATCACGTCTGGCGGAGCATTGCTTAAAATCTGCATGGCAACATCCAGACGCCCACGAAAATCCGGTACCAATATTTCAATTTTAATATTGGGTGAATGTGTGCGAACGGCACGAATACAATCAACAAAATGCTGTGCACCGCCATCTTTTAAATCGTCGCGATCAACCGAGGTAATCACCACGTAATTTAGCTTCATTTGCGCGATGGTGCGGGCTAAATTGTCAGGCTCATTGATATCCGGCGGCAACGGCTTGCCATGTGCAACGTCACAGAATGGGCAACGGCGCGTACAAATGTCGCCTAAAATCATAAAGGTGGCAGTACCGCCACTGAAGCATTCGCCAATGTTTGGGCAGCTTGCTTCTTCGCATACCGTATGCAGATTATTTTCGCGCAGTATTTTTTTTATTTCTTGATAACGCCCGGAATCAGGCACTTTCATGCGTATCCATTCAGGTTTACGCTGTATCGGCTGGGGGATGATTTTGATGGGAATACGCGAGGTTTTAGCGGCATCCCGTTCTTTTACACCCGCGATTTTAACGCCCGCAAGTTTGCGGTTTGAAGTGTTTAGTTCAGTCATACTTATGTCCATCATTTGAAATAGGGCGCATCCCCGGATGGTTTTGCCTGAGTAAAAACAGACCACCCATTTGTATAAAATTTATCACGCAAAAATCCTCGAGAGAAAATCACTGCCCTGCGAGCCTTTATATACAAGGCTTACAGAGCATCGACATGGAAGCCAAGCCGATTATTGAGTATTGTAACGAATAATTCACCTGCACTTTGCAGATTAACGTCTACGCCTAAATCTTTAGTTTGCGTGACTTTTAAGCCGACATAACCACACGGGTCTATTGCTGCGAATGGCTTTAAGTCCATGTCGATATTCAAACTTAAACCATGATAACAGCAATTATTTTTAATGCGTAAACCGAGTGAGGCAATTTTAGCTTCATGCACATAGACGCCAGGCGCATCTGCTTTAGCAACTGCATTCACGCCATATTTTGCCAGTAAATCTATCACGGAATTTTCCAGCAAACTCACCAGCTTGCGCACATTCAAGTGGTAACGTTTTAAGTCCAGCAATGCATATATAATCAGCTGTCCGGGGCCGTGATATGTGATTTTTCCGCCACGGTCAGTCAATGCCAGCGGAATATCAGCTTCGGTTGGCAGACGTACATTTTTGCGATTCAGCCCTAAAGTATAAACAGGAGAATGTTCTGTAAGCCATAGTTCATCAGGCGTATTTGATGTGCGATTGGCAGTAAACCGCTGCATGGCATGCCAGGTTTCTTCAAAATCGGTCATGCCTAAATGGCGTACGATTAGCGGCTGTAACATCTGCAATAAAATCCTAATAGGAGCAACTGGCTTGCCAAAGGGGGTTGTTCTATAGCGAATATTTTACTAGCGGATGTGCGCTTATTAAGCGGTAAATGCTATCCAGCTGCGCCTGAGAAACCACATGGACCGTGCAAGTAAGGCTGGTATATTTGCCGGTAGAGCTTACCCGTGATTCAACTTGCGCCGCACTGAATTCTGGCAGTATGGTCTGAATAAGGCCAATAATAATATCGGAAAATGTGCTGTGTGTTTCGCCCATCACTTTAATGGGAAAGTCACAGGGAAAGTCGATTAAAGGGGCGGCAGTGTGGGGTTCAATTTCAGCCATGATTGATGCTCTCTACTGTTATTGCAATAGCAATTTAATTGAGTCCCACGCGCGACCTACAATACCTGCGGTTTCAACATTTTTTGCAGCCACTAAAGTACGCTCATCAATGGTTTTACCATTCAACTCAAATTTTATTTTACCGATTACCTGTCCTTTTTTAATCGGTGCAATTAAAGGCTGCGTGCTGGACATTACGGCCTTTACATTGGCATACTCGCCTTTGGGTAAGGTGATGAATAAGTCTTCTGTTACTGTAGAAGCAACCTGACTTTCAAAACCCTTCCATACTTTGAGCTGGTTGACACTCTGGCCTTTTTTATAAACTAATTTTGTATCAAAGTATTGATAGCCATAATTGAGTAGTTTCTGACTTTCTGTTGCACGAGCAGCATCAGTGGCTGCACCTAGCACGACTGAAATACGGCGTATGCCATCGCGTTTTGCCGTGGCAATCAAACAATAGCCGGCACTTTTTGTATGTCCTGTTTTCATCCCGTCTACATTCGGATCCAGCCATAACAGACGGTTGCGGTTAGGCTGCTTAATGTTGTTATAGGTATATTCTTTAACCGAGTATAGACGCTGATACTGGTCTGGAAAGTCGTGAATCAACGCAGTTGCAAGTATCACCAGATCTTCGGCGGTAGTGTAATGTTGGGCATCAGGCAGACCAGTGGCGTTCATGTAGTGGCTGTTCTTCATGCCCAGACGCAGCGCTTCTTTATTCATCATGTCGGCAAACTGCGCTTCAGTACCGGCAATGCCTTCAGCCAAGGCAATAGAGGCATCATTGCCTGATGGAATAATCATACCGTGTAACAGCTCATCAACGGTAACCGGCTTATTCGGCTCAATAAACATTCTGGAGCCCTCAGCTTTCCAGGCAAACTCGCTGACTGGCAACGTTTGTGCGAGTTGCAGATGACCATTTTTAAGCGCTTTAAAACTTAAATAAGCGGTCATTATTTTGGTCAGCGATGCAGGCTCAACGCGCGTGCTGCTGTTTTGCGATGCGACCACATAGCCACTATTAAAATCTTTGAGTAAATATGCATTAACTGCCAGGTTTGGCGGCGGCGCTATCTGGGCGTTGTCAGCTTGAATTGAAGGTGATAATCCTAGTGTGATTAGTCCTAGAATAATAGCTAATTGAGTGCGAGTTTTTGTTTGTTTAAATGTTTGCATTAAATTTATTTACTGATTAGTGGTGAGTGTGGCAATATTTAATTGCCTGCGAATTTCAGCCGCTGAAATATCGGCCTCTTTTTTACTGGCGTAAGGCCCAAGCTTTACACGGTACAGACCGTTATTATACACGTTAGCAACGCCTACATTTTCGGCCAGCTCTAAAGCCTGAATTTTTTTCTGCAGCATCTCCCCGTTCACCTTGTTTTGAAAAGCGCCAGCTTGTACATAATATCGTGCAGTTACTGTTAAATTATCAGCGGCTGAATCTTCAGGGGTTGAACTTGCAGGCAAGATAGCTCTTTGCTCAGGCGTGTTGTTAGACGCCATTCGCAAGGCTTCTGCACTGGTATCAATCGCTTCAACCTCTACCAAACCACTGCCTTGCTGGATTAAACGCAATTGATAAGCCGCCGCGTAAGACAAATCAATCAGTCGATCATTTTTAAATGGCCCCCTGTCGTTGACGCGCACGACAACAGAACGGCCATTGGCTGGGTTGGTGACTTTTGCATAGCTTGGGATAGGTAACACCGTGTGTGCGGCAGACATGGCGTACATGTCATAGATTTCGCCGGTGGAGGTTTTTCTGCCGTGATAGCGCTTGCCATACCACGAAGCGACTCCTTGTTTTTTATAAGGCGTATAGCTAGTCATCGGTGTGTATTGTTGGCCTAGTGCCACATAAGGTTTGTTGGCACGGCTAGATGGCTGCTCGGTTTTTAGTGTGGCGCCTGGAATACTATCAATATCGGCGGGGGCATTTTCACCCGGACCATCATCTAAATAATAGCCGCCAGTGCCTGATTTTGAAGCAGACGATGCTGTGCTTTCAGTTGAAGGCTGCTTGGGCGAAGATTTGATTGCCGTTCCACCACCGCATGCTGCGAGTAGCGCGATACTTAGCAATACCGTATATTTTCGCAGAGTTACCACTTGTAAATTTAACATTAAGTTGCTACCAGTTTTTTATGGGTTTGTATGCTCATCAGTATGCCAAAGCTTACGCATATTGTCACCATCGAGGTGCCACCATAGCTGATTAGTGGTAATGGTACACCCACAATAGGTAAAATTCCGCTTACCATACCCATGTTCACAAAAACATAGGTGAAAAAAGTCAGTGTGATACTGCCGGCGAGTAATCGGGCGAAGGTGCTTTGTGCTTGCGATGCGATGACAAAACCGCGCATAATAATCAGGCTGAAAAGTCCGAGTAGCAATAAATTGCCCATAAACCCAAACTCTTCACTAAACACTGCAAAAATAAAATCTGTCGTGCGTTCAGGCAAAAAGTCTAATTGCGTTTGCGTACCATTCAGCCAGCCTTTACCTGCCATTCCACCGGAGCCAATAGCAATCATCGCCTGGATGGTATGGTAACCGGAGCCAAGCGGATCTTGTGTCGGGTCAATTAAAATTTCAATACGGCGCCGCTGGTAGTCATGTAGCATAGACCAGAAAACCGGCGTTAATGCGGCAAAAGCAACGGCACCACCAAGCAGAAATTTCCAATTTAAACCCGCCAGAAACAAAATGTAAAACCCTGAGGCCACCACCAGTAACGAGGTCCCCAAGTCAGGCTGCTTCATAATCAAGGCAACAGGCACAGCCAGCAATAAGGCACCGATAGCAAAATCGGCCATCATGGGTTTACCTTCCTGTTTAGAAAAATAGAAAGCGAGCATCATCGGCATGGCAATACGCATGATTTCAGAAGGTTGAATTTTAATTGGCCCTATATCGAGCCAACGCTGTGCACCGTGGCTGATGTGTCCGAACAATGCAACGCTGATTAGCAGTACAACACCCAGTAAATAGAGCGGCATAGCAATGCGTTCAAGTTGGTTCGGCGCAATATTGGCGGCAGCCCACATAAGGCCGAATGCCACAGCAATATTAATACCCTGTGCATATACTCGCGAAAGATTTTGCCCTGATGCACTGTAAAGCACAAACAGGCCAACCATCAGGGTGAAAAATAAGCACACCATCAAGAATGAATCTATATGTTTAAAAATATGCTGTAATAATTTGCTAATCATGCAGCTCTTCCTCAGGTGCTGGTTGAGATGTCGTAATGCTTACTCCTGTACCGTCCGCAGGTTTCACGGCGGCTTTCTTATCCTCTGTTTTAGCATCAGGAGTTGGCAACTTACCTAATAAATAATAATCCATCACTTTTCTGGCAATAGGACCGGCAGCCGAGCCACCATGACCGCCATTTTCTACAATCACCGCCAATGCAATGGTAGGGTCCTCTGCGGGCGCATAAGCAATGAATAACGCGTGGTCACGATGGCGCTCATCAATAGTGTCAGCATTATATTTTGCATTCTGTTTGATGCCTATCACCTGAGCGGTGCCGGTTTTTGCGGCAATGCTATAACCGGCATTAGCCCCTACGCTGGCGGCCGTACCGCCCGGCAGTGTCACATCTAACATGCCTTGCTTCACGATGGCTATATTTTCTGGCTTGAGTGGGATTCTATCTTGAGCTATCAAAGGGATAGCCTGGCTTTCATTGGTAATGGCTTTTTGAATATGTGTGACTAAATGCGGCCTCATTGCCACGCCATCATTGGCCAGTGTAGCGGTAGCGTAGGCCAACTGCATCGGCGTAGTTAACGTGTAGCCTTGACCAATACCCACAATCACGGTTTCACCCTGATACCAGGGTTGCTTAAAACGACGCATTTTCCAATCTGGTGTTGGAAGCAGTCCGCCATTTTCACCCTGAATGTCAATGCCGGTTTTATCGCCAAAACCAAAGTGACGGACAAATCCGGTTAATCTATCAATGCCTAGCTCCAATGCCAGCCCATAAAAAAAAGTATCGCAGGAGATTGTGATGGCTCGCTGCATATCCACCAGGCCATGGCCACCCGGTTTCCAGTCCCGATAGCGATGCGTACTGTTAGGCAAGCTAAAGTAACCTGCATCTTGAATCGCAAAAGGCGGTATGCGCTTATCACTTTCCAGGCCGGCCATCGCAACAAACGGTTTAAAGGTGGAGCCCGGTGGATAAACGCCGCGAATTGGGCGGTTTATCAGCGGCTTGTCTAATGATTCGTTAAGTAATTTCCAGTTATCAACATCAATGCCATCTACAAATAAATTGGGATCAAATGTGGGCTGACTGACATAACTTAATACTTCACCCGTTTTAGGATTGATTGCCACTAATGCACCGCGCCGTTCCCCAAAAGCTGTTTCGGCGATTTCTTGCAATTTGCTGTCAACAGATAGAATGAGATTGTCGCCAGGCACAGGTGCGTTGCTTGTCAGCACCCGGACTGCACGGCCGTCAGCGTCAGTTTCAACTTGCTGAAAACCAGTGGTGCCGTGTAATTGACTCTCATAAAACTGCTCTACGCCACTTTTGCCCACATGGTCTGAGCCTTTATAATTAGAAAGAACGCCGTCTTGTTCAAGACTCAATAAATCTTTATCATTGATGCGTCCAATATAACCCACAATGTGTGCGCCCAGTTTGCCCAAAGGGTAGTGTCTATAAAGTCTGGATTTTATTTCCACCCCTGGAAAGCGGTAATGATTAACTGCAAAGCTAGCCGCTTCTACTTCATTGAGATGGGTTCGAATGGGTACGCTTTCAAAATTACGGCTTTCTTCGCGAAGTTTGTTAAAGCGTTTTCTATCCAGCGAGCTAACCTCAACCAGTTTGCTTACTTCGGCAATCGTCGCCTCAATATCTTTTATCTTTGATGGTGTAATCTCCAGCGTGTATACAAAAAAATTGTGCGCGAGTATCACGCCATTTCTATCTAGAATCAAGCCGCGATTAGGTACGATAGGCACCAGAGAAATGCGGTTTTTTTCAGCCAGTGTCTGATAGTGATTGAATTGCTTGATTTGTAAATATGAAAACCGAAAGGCCAATGTGCCAAAAAGAACCAACACCACAAGTGCAGTAAAGCCCAACCTCAGCCGGAAATAATATTGCTCATGCTGGAAATTTTTAAGTTCAGCGCGCATGCTCAAACTCTAAATACGATGGTTTTGAATATTGCCGTACAGTTGAAGTTTGTATCATTTTCCACGAAAGCGCCCACCCGTATTTAAACCTGACGTAACGGCAATGAACCACAATAAAACACCCGTAATGCTTGGGATGAAGTACGCCCAACCAATAAATTGGGCACCCGAGAAAGTTTTAAGTATCAGTAATATGACTTGTGAGATAAGAAGCAGTAACAGTACATAAAATAACTGCTGTGTACCATTAAATAATACCAGGCGTCTTTGATAACTCACCGCAACAAATGCGGTAATGGTATAGGCCAAAGCATATTGCCCAAAAATCCCGCCTGTCGCCAGATCCACAAACAAACCTACAAACCAGGCAGAGCCAATGTTACATAGATTAGGTGCGCGTATCAGCCAGAATATAAGGACGAGTAACATAAAGTCCGGTTTAATTTTTAGCGCGAAACCAGACCAGGGTAGCAACAGAAAAATGTAGGCGCAAAAAAGCGATAAATAAACAAATTTGAGCTTACTCGGGTGCATGAGGTTTGCTCGTATTATTTAGTTGCATTTTTGCAGGCGCTTTTGCCGGTACTTTTGTCGGTACTTCTATCGGGTCAGTTTTTAATTTATCTGGATTATCCATGGCTTTTTTTTGCAGCGCTTCTACGCTTGGGATGCTGACAATGAGCACATGCCGATGACTTTCTATGCCGCCAGTGGGTATGCAAATGATGCGTGCAAAAGGCGAATCAGGAGTAATCTCTATGTGTGAAACAGTTGCAACAGCAAGACCTGCAGGGTATACGCCATCTATGCCAGAGGTCACTAATTTATCACCTTGCTGTACATCTACATTGGCTGGTAAGTATGGCAAATCTAAGGTGTTGTCACGACCATGGCCAAAAGCAATAGCACGCAGTCCGTTACGTTCTATCTGAACCGGAATAGCCAGTGATTTGTCGGTGATGAGCGTTACTTCGCTACTTAATGGGTAAGTGCGCGTCACTTGTCCGATGACACCAGTCGCGTCAACTACCGCATAACCCGCAGCAATTTTATGCATTTCTCCACGATTGACAATCACTTTTTTTGTGAACAGATCACGGCCTACATGCATAATCTCGGCGACTACGCTACTTTCCACTAACGCATTATTGGTCTGTAGTAATTGGCGTAGGTAGTCATTTTCAAGTGCAAGGGAATTGAGTTTTTGTAGCGCTACGTCCTGTGTGAGGACGCGTTGCTTTAATTGCTGATTTTCATTAAGTAAATGATTGTGCGTAGAAAAGTACTCGTCCACATCACGATAAAACTGCGAAGGTTTATTTGCCAGCAGTTGCAAAGGGTGAATGATAGTTTGTAAGCTTTGGCGCACACTGGCCAAATATTGTAAACGGGAATCCGCTGCCAGTAACACCAGCGATATAGCAGAAAAAAAAGCCAGGCGCGCAAGCGCACTAGGGCCATGCACAAAAAATGCTGGGGCTTGTTGTTGCTCAAGCTTGTGATCAAAATGGCGCGCCATTGGTTAAACTGTAATCAATATCTTTAATTAACTGAGGTTTTACTACAATTGGTTTTACACTATTATTAAGTGCTTTAAATTAAGTGCTTTAAACTTTAGCATTTAATGTAATTTAGGCCGTATATCACGGCCTAAATTTACTACATTATTTCGTTTAGAAGCTAACGCTCAAGTTGCGAGTATTTCAGCCAGAACTATTCGTAAGCGAAAATACTGCCCAGTTTATCCATCTCCTCTAACGCCTGACCACAACCACGTGCCACACAGGTTAATGGGTCTTCTGCAACAATCACAGGCAAGCCTGTTTCTTCAACCAGCAATCTGTCTATATCGCGCAATAATGCACCACCGCCGGTGAGCACCATGCCTTTTTCGGCAATATCGGCGCCTAATTCTGGCGGCGTTTGTTCCAGCGCTGATTTTACTGCTCCAACAATCGCGTTTAATGGTTCAGTCAGTGCTTCCAGGATTTCGTTGCTGGAAATGGTAAATTTACGTGGCAAACCTTCTGCAAGGTTACGGCCCGTGACTTCCATCTCCAATACTTCTGATCCCGGGAATGCAGAACCAATTTTTTTCTTAATGGCTTCAGCTGTAGGCTCAGAAATTTGCATACCGTAATTGCGACGAATGTAATCAATAATCGCCTGGTCAAATTTGTCGCCGCCTACACGCTCTGATTTTGCATAAACAATGCCACCGAGTGAGATTACCCCTACTTCGGTAGTGCCACCGCCAATATCCACCACCATTGACCCCGTTGCTTCAGAAACTGGCATGCCAGCACCAATCGCCGCCGCCATTGGCTCTTCAATCAAAAATACTTGTTTAGCACCAGCGCGCTCGGCTGATTCTTTAATGGCACGGCGTTCTACCTGGGTAGAGCCGACAGGCACACAAATAATAATGCGGGGGCTTGGTGAAAACCAACGTGCATCATGCACGCGACGTATAAAATACTTAAGCATTTGCTCGGTGATGGTGAAATCGGCAATCACACCATCTTTCATTGGTCGAATCGCCTGAATATTTGCCGGTGCGCGGCCGAGCATGCCTTTTGCTTCCGCACCAACGGCTAGTAGAATTTTTTTGCCGCCCGGGCCGCCTTCAAGTCTAATCGCCACAACTGAAGGCTCATCTAAAACAATGCCTCTGCCGCGAGCGTAAATAAGCGTATTAGCCGTACCCAAGTCAATGGCAAGATCGTTTGAAAAGTAACTAGTTATAAAGCCGAACATTGTGTTTTTCCTGTAGGTTTGATGCAAGATGACAATTCAAAGCGCAAAGTAAATACACAAGCGCAATTAAGGCATCCGTAAAATGAAGGTATAATACCGCATATCCCGTTGAAAATTAAGATGTGATTACAACTTAATTGTAAATGAGTAGTTATAAAAAAGTGATTAAATCTCAAACGGCAAAACAGCACTAATTAAATTTCGGATTATTGAAACATGGCATTAAGTATTGAAGACATTAAAAAAGTCGCACATTTGGCGCACATTGAGGTGAGTGATAGCGATGCAGCAGCCACACTTACTAAACTAACCGGCATTTTGGGCTTGATTGAGCAAATGCAGGCGGTAGATACTGCCGGCATAGTGCCCATGTCTCATTCACAGGAATTAAGCCAGCGTTTACGTGATGATGTGGTGACTAAAACCAATCAGCGTGAAACTTTTCAAAAAAATGCGCCTATTTTAGGCAATGGCTCTAACGAGCAAGCCGTGGCTGGCGGTTTATATCTTGTTCCCAAAGTAATTGAGTAATTATGATCAATAACAGCTTAAAGCAATTTGGAGAAATGCTCCAAACCAAAAAAATTTCGAGTGTTGAACTTACGCAATCTTTTCTAAGCCGCATTGCGCAACACAATCCCAATATCAATGCATTCATCGCTTTGGACGAAGCTAAAACTTTGGCACAAGCCAGAGCGGCCGATGTGCGACTCAAAGCCGGCAACGCTGCGCCTTTAACCGGTATCCCTGTCGCTCAAAAAGACATTTTTTGTGCCAATGGCTGGCAAACGACGTGCGGCTCTAAAATGCTGGCGAATTTTATTGCCCCGTATGACGCGCACGTGATTAGTCAATTTGATGCCGCTGGTGCAGTGAACTTAGGTAAAACCAACATGGACGAATTCGCCATGGGTTCGTCGAACGAAACCAGTTATTTCGGCAGCGTTAAAAACCCATGGAGTTTTGACCGCGTACCGGGCGGAAGTAGCGGTGGTAGCGCCGCTGCGGTAGCTGCACGGCTTTGCGCGGCAGCCACGGGTACGGATACCGGCGGCTCAATTCGCCAACCTGCCTCGCTTTGCGGCCTGACCGGCCTAAAACCCACCTATGGCATAGTATCCCGCTACGGCATGATTGCTTTCGCTTCTAGTCTCGACCAGGCAGGGCCTATGGCCAAAAGTGCTGAAGACTGCGCACTGCTGATGAACGTAATGGCCGGCTTTGATGAGCGCGATTCAACCAGCTTAAATCGTGAAAAAGAAGATTACACCCGGGACATTGTCAGTTCAAACTCCAGCCTACCGCTACAAGGTTTAAA
>PHCL01000365.1 GCA_002842195.1 Betaproteobacteria bacterium HGW-Betaproteobacteria-20
CAGATACACTATTTGCCAAACATCATTTAAGCACCGCCGATGCTGTGCTTGCCATGTATCACGACCAGGGTTTGCCTGTACTCAAACACGTAAGCTTTGGCCAGGGCGTGAATGTTACGCTGGGTCTGCCCATTATCCGCACCTCGGTTGATCACGGCACCGCGCTGGATTTGGCCGGGGCTGGCAAAGTCAATATCGGCAGCATGCTGGCAGCGATTGACCTGGCTATTGAACTCTCTAAAAACAAATCACAGAAGCCTAACCCCTAGTTCCACTACCAATGAAACACATCGCAAAAAAACGCTTCGGCCAAAACTTTCTCACAGACCAGAGCGTCATTGCCAGTCTGGTAGCTGCCATATCACCCCAGGCGGATGATTTAATGGTGGAAATCGGCCCCGGCCTGGGCGCACTCACCAAACCATTATTGCAAAAGTTAAAGCTTTTACATGTGGTTGAAGTGGATCGCGACATCATTGCCTGGATGCAAAAAGCTTACGTCAACTGTGCAATCAGCATCCATAATGCCGATGCGCTTAAATTTGATTTCACTAGCCTGGGCAACAATCTGCGCGTTACGGGCAATTTACCCTACAACATATCAACTCCTATTTTGTTTCACTTGCTCGATAATGTTTCGCACATTACCGACATGCATTTCATGCTGCAAAAAGAAGTGGTTGAACGCATGGTTGCAGCGCCATCAACGCCGGCCTATGGACGTTTGAGCGTGATGTTGCAGTATCGCTTACAAATGGATTATTTAATTACTGTGCCGCCGGAAGCCTTCGAGCCTGCACCCAAGGTTGAATCTGCATTTGTGCGTTGTGTACCGCACGCTACGCTGCCATTCGAGGCAAAAGATGAAGCGCTATTTGCCAAAGTCGTACTCGCTGCGTTTGGCCAGCGCCGTAAAACCTTACGCAACACGCTTAAAGGCTTGCTTGATGACAACGGTTTTACCGCGCTCAACATCAACTCTCAATTACGTGCGGAAAATTTAACCGTGGCGAACTTTGTCAGCATTGCAAATTATTTGCGCTGAAAACAGCTTTTTAAACCTTTTAGAAATCCGGAAAAAACCACGAGAGAAAAACACTGGTCTGAGAGACGCTCTGACAAAGCCTTCCAGAGCATCGGCCATGAAGCCCTTAAAAAATCGTGTCTTTTTATCAAAAATTGCCGTATGGCAAGTTAGGTGTTTTGAAACAGTTACGCCAGTGTCTTCTGCTATAATTATCAGCAAAATAAATTAAAATCAACCATCGTTAGGACATCACATGCGAATCATTCTTTTAGGCGCGCCGGGCGCAGGCAAAGGCACACAGGCCACTCACTTGCGTGAAAAATTCAATATCCCACAAATCTCAACTGGCGACATGCTACGTGCGGCGGTTAAAGCCGGCTCACCATTAGGCCTGGAAGCAAAAAGTTTTATGGATAGCGGTGGTCTGGTACCCGATGCAGTGATTATTGGCCTGGTGAGCGAGCGCATTAAAGAAGCAGATTGCGCTAATGGCTTTTTATTCGACGGCTTTCCACGCACTATTCCACAAGCTGAAGCAATGAAAAATGCCGGCGTAGACATTGATTACGTGGTGGAAATCGACGTCCCAGATGAAGCCATTATCGAACGCATGAGTGGTCGCCGTAGCCATCCTGCAAGTGGGCGCACTTACCACGTTAAATTCAATC
>PHCL01000366.1 GCA_002842195.1 Betaproteobacteria bacterium HGW-Betaproteobacteria-20
AACATGGCAGCAAAAGACGTAAGATTCGGTGACGAAGTTCGCCAAAAAATGACCGCTGGTGTCAACGTACTAGCGAATGCAGTAAAAGTAACTTTAGGTCCTAAAGGCCGCAACGTCGTATTAGAGCGCTCTTATGGCGCGCCAACTATCACTAAAGATGGTGTTTCAGTGGCTAAAGAAATCGAACTAAAAGACAAGTTTGAAAACATGGGTGCGCAAATGGTTAAAGAAGTGGCTTCAAAAACTTCTGACGTTGCTGGTGACGGTACCACAACAGCGACGGTGTTAGCACAAGCGATTATTCGCGAAGGCATGAAATCAGTAGCAGCCGGCATGAACCCAATGGACTTGAAACGCGGTATTGATAAAGCAGTTGCAGCAGCCATTGCTGATTTAAAAGCACAATCAAAACCATGTACAACCAGCAAAGAAATCGCGCAAGTGGGTTCTATCTCAGCAAACTCTGACGAAACTATCGGCAAAATCATTGCAGATGCGATGGATAAAGTGGGCAAAGAAGGTGTAATTACCGTTGAAGACGGTTCTGGCCTTGAAAGTGAATTAGATGTTGTTGAAGGTATGCAGTTTGACCGTGGTTACCTTTCACCCTATTTTATCAACAATCAAGAGCGTCAAATTGCATTGTTAGATAATCCATACGTACTATTGCATGACAAAAAAATCTCAAACATCCGCGATTTATTACCAACGTTAGAGCAAGTCGCTAAATCTGGCCGTCCATTATTGATTATTGCTGAAGACGTTGACGGTGAAGCGTTAGCGACATTAGTCGTAAACAACATCCGCGGCATTTTGAAAACAACTGCAGTTAAAGCCCCTGGTTTCGGTGACCGTCGTAAAGCCATGTTGGAAGACATTGCCATGTTGACCGGCGGCACAGTGATTGCTGAAGAAGTTGGCCTGAAACTTGAAAGCGTTACGCTTGAGCAATTAGGCCAGGCAAAACGTATTGAAGTGGGCAAAGAAAACACCATCATCATTGATGGCCACGGTGTTGAAGCTAACATCAAGGCACGCATTGCCCAAATCAAAACACAAATCGAAGAAGCAAGCAGCGATTACGACCGTGAGAAACTACAAGAACGCGTAGCTAAATTAGCCGGCGGTGTTGCAGTGATTAAAGTTGGCGCTACGACTGAAATCGAAATGAAAGAGAAAAAAGCCCGCGTTGAAGATGCCTTGCATGCAACACGTGCAGCGGTTGAAGAAGGCATCGTCGCTGGTGGTGGTGTTGCGTTGATTCGTGCGCGCCAGGCAATCGCTAAAGTAAAAGGCGATAACCATGACCAGGACGCTGGCGTTAAAATTGTATTGCGCGCGGTTGAAGAGCCATTACGTCAAATCGTACAAAACGCCGGTGTTGAGCCATCTGTAGTTGTAAACAACGTAGAAGCTGGTAAAGGCAACTATGGCTACAACGCTGCGAACGAAACTTACGGCGACATGATTGAAATGGGTATTCTTGACCCAACTAAAGTAACACGCTCTGCATTGCAAAATGCAGCTTCAGTAGCTGGCTTAATGTTAACCACTGATTGTATGGTGGCTGAATTACCTAAAGAAGACGGTCCAGCAATGGGCGGTGGTGACATGGGTGGTATGGGCGGCATGGGTGGCATGATGTAAGCACTATGATTTTGCATCAGTTTTCCGCCAACATATCGA
>PHCL01000367.1 GCA_002842195.1 Betaproteobacteria bacterium HGW-Betaproteobacteria-20
TGTGCATCGCCCACATTGGCGAGCCTATATCTATACTTGGTATGCCCAGATTTGCCGCTACAATTGGCCCTATCGTGCTGCCACAGCCTAGGTCGGTGCGATGCGCATATTGCTGGTAAGGCACGCCAGCCTTTTCACACAGTGTAATAAATCGTGCGGTGGTGTCGGCATTGGTCGAATAACGCTGATTTGCGTTGGTTTTAATCACCACACCTTTGTTAACTGAAACATGGTGGCAGGGTTCATAAGCCGATGGATGGTTCGGGTGATAAGCGTGCGCCATATCTGCGCTGATGAAAAAGCTTTGTGCAAGTGCGCGTAGTCTTGCTTCATTACCTGATTGCTGGCTGCTTGCAATGCGATTCACTATATCCTTCAGAAAACTGCCGCTGGCGCCAGAGGCACTTTTGCTGCCAATTTCTTCATGGTCAAAAAACGCACAGATGCAGGTTGAATCAGGGTTTTCAGTAGCGAGTAATGCTGTTAATGCTGCGTGGCAGGAAGCTAAATTATCCAGTTGGCTATCTGCAATGAACTCCTGATTTGCGCCCCAGAACACCCCTTTTTGCGTATCAAATACATTCAGTTCAAAGCTTAAAATAGCTTCAGGTGCAACTTTTAGCGCATCAGCAATATGCGCTAAAAACTGCTTATCAGCCTTAATTCCGGCTTCATCCTCACCAAAAATTAGCGGCAATTCAGTTTGTTTATTCAGTAGCAAACCCTTGTCATTTACTTCGCGGTTCATGTGAATGGCGAGGTTGGGCAAACGCATGAGTGCATCATCAAATTTAATCAGGTGTGTTTCAAAGCCAGAAGTGGCGCGCACTGTCACTCGGCCTGCTACGCTTAAATCCCGGTCAGTAAACGTAGCCAGAATCGGCCCGCCATAGATTTCCACACCAATTCGCACTAAACCATCGCTGCCATAAGCAGCATGTGGTTTCAGTCGCAAGCCAGGTGAATCAGTATGCGCGCCGACCACGCGGAAGCCTGATTCAGTCAAATCTTTACTGCCTAGTTTGAAGGCGATGATTGATGCGCCAGCACGTATCACATAATAACTGCCGCCAGCATTTAGTTGCCAGGCTTGCGTCTCATGTAGTTGTACAAAACCCTGCTTGGCTAAGCGCCGCTCAACCGTATTAACGGCATGCCAGGGGCTAGGGCTGGCATCAATGAAGTTGAGTAAGTCTTGTGCCTGGGCTTTAGTTTGTGCCGGAATCAATAATTTTGTCATCAGACGATTGATAACCAATCTTTATCAATTAAAAAGTCAGTGTACAGCCTGGCCTCAGGGCTACCTGCCTCGGGTTTCCAGTCATAACGCCATTTCACAACCGGTGGCATGGACATTAAAATGGATTCGGTACGACCATTAGACTGCAAGCCAAATAACGTGCCGCGATCGTAAACCAGGTTAAATTCCACGTAGCGACCGCGTCTATATGCCTGAAAATCACGCTCCTGCTCGCCATAAGGCGACTCTTTTCGACGCTGAACGATAGGCAGATAAGCATTTAAAAAGCTATCACCAACAGCGCGTAACATCTCAAAACTTTTGTCAAAGCCTAACTCGTTAAAGTCATCAAAAAATATGCCACCGATACCACGCGGCTCATTGCGATGTTTTAGGAAAAAATATTCATCACATTGTTTTTTAAATTTTGGGTAATAGCTTGG
>PHCL01000368.1 GCA_002842195.1 Betaproteobacteria bacterium HGW-Betaproteobacteria-20
TGAGCGGATCTTTTACTGCCAGCTTGGCAACATCTTCAGGCGCTTCTACCAGATAGATTCCGGCTGTGCCTTCAACTTGCCCCATGGTACCTTCCACTTCCGGATGTCCTTTATGGCCAATCATAATAATTTCCATGTCAGCTGCACGCATTTTAGCAACTTCAATATGCACCTTGGTTACAAGCGGGCAGGTAGCGTCATACGCCGTTAAACCGCGAGCGTCTGCCTCGGCACGGACTGCTTTTGAAACACCATGCGCACTGAAAATCACAGTGCTGCCAGTAGGCACTTCGTCTAGCTCTTCAATAAATATTGCGCCTTTGGCGCGCAATTCATCCACGACAAACTTGTTATGCACGACTTCGTGGCGTACATAAATCGGCGCGCCAAATTTTTCCAAAGCCTGCTCAACGATAATAATAGCCCGATCAACACCTGCACAAAAACCGCGCGGATTCGCTAATAAAATATCTGCCGATTGCAATTGTGTCATAAGCTCTTTTTTCATTAAATTCAGTTAAGGTTATAATGCACATATTAACCTAAATTCGGACGCGCTTAAAATTCGGGCGTGCTAAAAACATGAATAAAAATACTGCAACATTACTCATTACCTGCCCGGACAGCAAAGGTCTCGTCGCGGCGATTGCGGAGTTTTTATATCAGCATAATGCCAACATTTTACATGCAGATCAGCACCAGGATGCTGAAAATAGCTTGTTTTTAATGCGCATAGAGTGGGACTTGGCCGGATTTACTTTGCCTACAGTCGATTTTCAGCAACATTTTTCAGCAATTGCCACACGTTTTAATATGCAATGGCAACTCAAACTCTCACAAAAGCCAGTGCGCGTCGCGATTATGGTTTCGCAGTATGACCATTGTTTAGCTGATTTGTTACACCGCCATAAAAATGGTGAATTAGTGTGCGATATTCCACTCATTATCAGCAATCATCGCAATACCGAGGCTTTGGCTAAGTTTTATGGTGTAGATTTTCACTATATTCCGGTCAGTAAAGATAATAAAGCTGAGGCCGAAGCGGCGCAATTTGCTTTATTCGCACAATATGAAATCGATTTAATTGTATTAGCACGCTATATGCAGATATTGTCGCCAGATTTTGTGGCACGCTATCCTAAGCAGATTATCAATATTCATCACTCATTTTTACCGGCGTTTATCGGCGCACGGCCTTATCACCGAGCCTTTGAGCGGGGCGTTAAACTTATTGGCGCTACAGGGCATTATGTGACTGAAGTGCTGGACGAAGGGCCGATTATTGAGCAGGATATTGACCGCATATCACACCGTGATCAGGTAGAAGATTTAATTCAAAAAGGTCGGGATCTGGAGCGGATTGTTTTATCCAAAGCAGTGCGCTGGCATATTGAAAATCGTATTCTGCTGTATGCCAATAAAACGGTGATTTTTGATTAGCAGCGTCATTGTTGCTCTCTCTGACCAATGCGACAAGCCGGCTAGCCAACTCAGGGAGCACCGTCCCATGCGCTGGTTTTAGTAAAAAAAGTCTTGATGGGCAACTCGTTTAATTGGAAACATTACACTTTAAGCATGAAGGGTACCTCTAAAAATTCAATTTCCGTCGCCATGCTGCGTTGCTCACAAAAAATAACTCGTTATATATCAAATATATACCGCCTCATTATTTTTTGTTCACGC
>PHCL01000008.1 GCA_002842195.1 Betaproteobacteria bacterium HGW-Betaproteobacteria-20
CACTGGAGCTGAGGCGTCGGTATCCGGATTCCGAGCAAGCTAAGCTGTTACAAAGTGGAAATTAGCCGTGAATGATGAAACTACAAGCAACTCTGCCATAGCAGAGGAAATTGGCTTCGCTCCATTGGGTGAAGTTTTTGTCGCGGCCAGAAATGCCAAAGAACTGACACAAAAAGATGTGTCCAATAACTTGCGTATCAGTATTAAGCAAGTTAATGCATTAGAAAATAATGATTTTTCCAGCTTACCTCAGGCAGTGATTACGCGTGGTTTCATTCGCAATTATGCGCGTTTGTTAGATGTGGATGCTGAGCCATTATTGGCCAGCTATCGTACGCGTACACCGGAGGCTTCGCCCAGCGTGTTAACCGTGCAGACATCTACGCGTCAAGTGCTGTTGAGTAAGCCTAGTCAGCCATGGTTGAAATATATCCTGGCTATTATTTTGATATCGCTACTTTTACTTGGCTGGTTTTTTTCTGCAGATTTTATGCCAAAACCAGTTAATAAAACAGTTGAAAAAGTAGATGCTGCAGTCGCAGCAAATACAATGCCTGACTCAGGGCAACTGCCGGAAATTGCCTTACCAGCTGCTGAGCGCTTACCTGAAAATACAGAGCCAGCAACAGAACCAGCAGGTACGGACGAAGCCCTTGGCAGCTCTGTAGAAGTAATATTGCCTGATGTTGCACAAATCACTCAGCAAGCTGAAACCACACAAGCGACTCAATCTGCCCAGGCGGGTGTAACTAATGCCACTGAAAGCGCAACCAAAATAGGCAATGCAATTTTAGCCACTAAAAATGTGCGCATATCAGTTTCAGAGGAGACCTGGGTGCGCATCAGTGATAAGTCTGGCGCCATAGTTTATGAGAAATTGTTGACAGCAAACAGTACCGATGGTTTTGATGGCCTGCCACCGCTCCAGCTTTGGATAGGTAATGCAAAAGCCACCACGCTGACGTTTTTGGGCAAGCCCGTTGATTTAACCGGTGCTACTAAAAGCAATGTTGCACGCATTACATTGGAGTAGTAGGTGAGCCTTTCTATCCTTAAGCAAGCACGTAACACACTGCAGGTGATGATAGGTCATGTGCCAGTGGGCGGCGGTTTGGCCGGAACGCTGGCAAGTCCAGTAGTTGTGCAGAGTATGACGAATACTGATACTGCTGATTCCGAGGCAACGATTAAGCAAGTGTTTGCGCTTTGGCAAGCAGGTTCTGAGGTGGTACGCATTACCGTTAATTCGCCTGAGGCAGCTGCACAAGTCGGCAATATTCGCCGCGGTTTGGATGCTCTCGGTTGCGACGTGCCGTTAGTGGGCGATTTTCATTACAATGGCCATAAATTATTAGCTCAGTATCCTGATTGTGCAGAAGCGCTTGCCAAATATCGCATCAATCCAGGCAATGTCGGTAAAGGCTCCAGGCGTGATGAGCAGTTTGCTTCTATGATAGAAGCGGCAATCCGGTATAAAAAGTGTGTGCGTATCGGTGTGAATTGGGGTAGCTTAGACCAAGCCAAAATGGCACGCATGATGGATGAAAATGCCAAGCTTGCAGCACCGTTATCCTCAGATGAATTGATGCGTGAGGCTTTAATCCAGTCTGCGCTTGAGAGTGCAGCGCAAGCGATTAAGCTGGGCTTGTCACCTAATCAAATCGTCATCTCCTGCAAGGTTAGCAACGTGCAGGATTTGGTGAAGGTTTATACCGAGCTTGCCAGTCGCAGCGATTATCCTTTACATTTAGGATTGACCGAGGCAGGCATGGGGTCTAAAGGCATTGTTGCCTCGACAGCCGCGCTGGCATTGCTGCTACAACAAGGCATTGGCAATACTATACGCGTTTCTCTAACACCAGAACCCAATGAATCGCGTACTAAAGAAGTTATCGTGGCGCAGGAAATTTTGCAAACCATGGGTATACGTTCGTTCACACCTTTGGTGACTGCATGCCCAGGTTGCGGTCGTACCACCTCAACTTATTTTCAAGAACTAGCCATGCAAATCCAAAGTTATTTGCGCAATCAAATGCCCGTGTGGCGTGGCAAGTATGCTGGTGTAGAAAATATGAGTGTGGCGGTGATGGGTTGTGTGGTCAATGGTCCTGGCGAATCAAAATTAGCCAATATCGGCATTAGCTTACCTGGCACAGGTGAAACGCCGGTGGCACCTGTGTTTGTGGATGGAGAAAAAACAGTCACATTAAAAGGCGATAATATCGCCCAAGAGTTTCAAGCGATTGTAGAGCATTATGTGCAATCCAATTATGCTGTGGGCGGCAAGTTACATAATCATGCGGCTCAAAAAGTTATCCCTATTCAAACTGTAAGTTAAATAGTCTTGATATTAACATCTTGAAATTACAAATAATGTCGGTAAAGCAATAACACCATGGTTGAAATCTCAACAAAAACTAAACCTGTTAAGCCTTTAAATGCACGATTTCAGAGCATCAAAGGCTTCTATGATATTTTGCCTGAGCACACGGCGTTGTGGTTTAAGCTGGAAGACACCGCGCGGCGAGTGTTAGCACAGTATGGCTATAGCAATATCAGGATGCCATTGGTAGAAAATACCGATTTATTTGTGCGCTCTGTAGGTGAGCATACGGATATAGTTGAAAAAGAAATGTACGCGTGGACAGATGCGTTGAATGGCGATAAGCTGGCTTTGCGCCCAGAGGGCACAGCAGGCTGTGTACGTGCTGTCATTGAAAGTAGTCTCACTTATAACGGTCCCGTGCGTTTGTGGTACAGCGGCGCGATGTTTCGGCATGAAAACGTGCAAAAGGGCAGGCAGCGGCAATTTCATCAGATTGGCGTAGAGGCTTTTGGTTTTGATAGTCCACAGGTAGATGCCGAGCAAATCGTATTATTAGCCAGACTTTGGCGTGAGCTCGGTATTCAAGATGTTGCTTTGCAAATCAATAGTATTGGCGATGCGCATGAGCGCGCAGAATACCGCAATGTGTTGATTGCCTATTTTGAGCAGCATGCAGATTTGTTGGATGAAGATGCGAAACGCCGCTTGCACACAAATCCACTGCGCATACTGGATACGAAGAACCCACGTATGCAGGCCTTATGTGAAGCTGCTCCAAAGTTGATAGATTGCTTAGGTGAAGTAACGCGTGCCCATTTTGATGGGCTGTGTAAATTGTTAGACACCGCTGGTGTGGCATATTTAGTTAATACCCGCCTAGTGCGCGGTTTGGATTACTACAATCGCACTGTGTTTGAATGGGTGACGACTAAGCTTGGTGCACAAGGTACCATTGCTGGTGGTGGCCGCTATGATACTTTGGTTGAAAGATTAGGTGGCGACGCTACGGCTGCCTGCGGCTTCGGTATTGGACTAGAGCGCGTATTTTTGTTGATGCAGGAATATGGTGTGATGACAGATGATGCGCCAGATGTGTATTTGGTGAACGTAGGCGAACAGGCCGAACAGGCCGCTTTTAGTATTGCAGAGCAGTTGCGCAACGCCAATATGCAAGTAATATTGCATGCGGGTGGCGGTAGTTTTAAATCGCAAATGAAAAAAGCTGATAGAAGCGGGGCGCGCTTTGCCTTGATTCTTGGCGATGATGAAGTGACAAATAAAATAGTGACACTAAAACCTATGCTGGTCGCAGGCGAGCAACTGCAATGCAGTATTGATACGGCGATTGTACACTTAAAAAAATAATGACCACTGAAACACGCCTCCATCAAGTAGCGCCATTATTGCAGCTTTTGCACGTGCGCATTTCACCCGCAAAAACGCCCGCACGGCTTTTGGTAAATGATGTGAGTTTTAGCATTGAAGCTGGTAAAACCACTTGTGTGGTGGGTGAATCTGGCAGCGGTAAAAGTTTAACTGCGCTTTCTGTGATGGGGTTGCTGTCCAGACAGTTACAATTAACTTCTGGAAAAATTTTATTCAATGATAATCAACTGGGTGTACAGGATTTAACCGCGCTTGATGAAGCTAGTATGCGAAAAATCCGTGGCGCTAAAATTGCCATGATTTTTCAGGAGCCGATGACCTCGCTTAATCCTGTGTTGAGCGTAGGTTACCAAATTGGTGAAAGTTTAACGACCCATTTGGGCCTTAAAGGTGAAGGTTTAAAAACTAAAATCGCCAGTTTATTAGAGCTGGTCGGGATTCCGCCAAGCCGTGCCAATAGCTATCCGGATGAGTTGTCCGGCGGGCAACGGCAACGTGTGATGATTGCCATGAGCATTGCTTGCGAACCATTATTGTTAATTGCTGATGAACCAACAACCGCGCTAGATGTGACTGTGCAGGCGCAAATACTCAAGTTATTGGACGAACTTAAAACACGCATGAATATGGGCATGCTGTTTATTACCCATGATTTTGGGGTAGTGGCAGACATTGCTGATAATGTCGTGGTGATGTTTAGAGGCGAAATTGTCGAATCTGGTGCTAAAGAAGAAGTATTAGGCAAGCCTCAGCATCCTTATACACAGGCATTGTTGGCCTGTGTGCCGGATATAGAAGGCAAAAAGCCACTGAAGCCGATTGATTATGCATGGTTAAATGACATTAGATTAGATGAGAGTATAAGCACTTGAGCAACATCATTCTGCAAGCTAATCACTTGGTTAAAACCTATACACAGCGTAGCGGTAAGTTTGGCTTTGGCACCACTTTAGTTAAAGCCCTCGATGACGTTAGTGTTAGTTTAACCCAAGGCAAAACCCTCGCGGTGGTTGGTGAATCTGGTAGTGGTAAATCCACGCTGGCGCGTTGTCTGTTACAATTGCAACCCTTGGATAGCGGTGAAGTGTTGTTTGCAGGACAAGACCTTGCGAAATTGGATGGTGCGGCATTAAGAGCGGTACGTAAAAATTTGCAAATGGTATTTCAAGATCCATTTGCATCGCTTAATCCACGCATGCGTGTGGGTGAAATTGTGGGTGAAGGCTTGTTGATTCATAAGCTTGGGAATGCCGCAGAACAGCAGAAAAAAGTTGTTGCCATGCTTAAACGTGTTGGCTTAACTGAAGCTGATATGCAAAAATATCCGCACGAATTCTCTGGTGGGCAGAGGCAGCGTGTGGGTATTGCGCGCGCATTGGTGTTGCAGCCTAAAGTCGTGGTTTGTGATGAGCCAGTTTCTGCGCTTGACGTGTCAATTCAAGCGCAAATCCTGTTGTTACTCAAAGAGTTACAACAAGAAATGGCGCTCAGTTACTTATTTATCAGCCACGATTTACGCGTGGTGCGCCATATTGCAGACGATATTGTAGTGATGCATCAGGGTAAAGTAGTTGAGCAGGGTAGCGTGGTGGATATTTACCATGATCCACAACATGAATATACGCGCAATTTGTTGGCGGCTATTCCTGGTAAAAAATATAGTTCTGGCTGAGAAATGGTTTAGGTAAAGGTAGTGAATGCAAGGTATTGCAATAGCGAATTTAATTATTAAGTTTTGTAAAAAATTAGGAAAAAAGTAATGGCATACGATTTAGAAGAGCAGGAACAAATAGACGAATTTAAGGCTTGGTGGAAAGAAAACGGCAAAATGCTGAGTACTTTACTGATTGCTTTATTAGTGGCGTACCTTGCTTACCAAGGTTGGCATTATTATCAAAATAAACAAGCCGTTGAAGCCTCTGTGCAATATCAGGAGTTAACGGTGACTGATGACAAAGACTTAAAATCGATACAGGAGAAATCAGCAGTATTGATAGAGAAATTCAGTGGTACGCCGTACGCCGGTCGTGCGGCCTTATTTGCAGCAAAGGCAAACTATCAGGCCAGCGAGGTTAAAGCTGCAAAAACTCAGTTAGAGTGGGCTGCTAAAAATGCAAAAGAAACGGCTATAAGTGCTTTGGCCAGTTTGCAGTTAGCCAATATTCTGGCTGAAGAAAAAGACTTTGAAGGTGCATTAAAGCTTCTTAATGCACCGCATGATGCAGGTTTTGACGGCTTATTTGCAGATCTTAAAGGTGACGTCTTAGTCAGCCTCGGTAAAAATGATGAGGCTAAAGCAGCATATCAGCAAGCTTTAACCAAGTTGGAACCACAAGGTAGATTCCGTGCGATTACGCAACAAAAACTTGAAGCATTGGGTTAAACCTAAAGCACTGGGCTAAACCTAAAATACTGGACTAATTAAACCAAAATTAGCCTCTAATAAACAAACCGGAGCATCGTATTGTTCTTACATCAATATAAAAAAGCAGCTTTTAACTTACTCGTGATTACGTGTCTGTTGACAGTGACCGCTTGCAGCGTCATCGGAGAATTAAAGACGGATATTTCCGATAAAATATTTGGCCGAGTGGCTGCTGATGCGCCTGATCCTTTGACCGAAATCAAAGAAACTTCTACTAGCAAAATTTTATGGAAGTCTAAAATTGGGATAGCTGGAGATTTTGAATTTTCACCAGTAGTCGATGCAGGCTACGCTTACGCTGCTAGCTCAACAGGTGAAGTTGTTAAATTGGATGTGACTAACGGTAGTGAAATATGGCGAGTGAATGCAGGTGAAAAGCTATCGGGCGGAGTTGGTGTTGGCGGCAGTTTAGTGATGGTTGGCACACCCAGGGGCGTTGTTTATGCTTATGATATCGCCGGCAAACTGCAGTGGAAATCTAGACTAAGTAGCGAAATATTAAGCGCGCCTAAATACTTTGATGGCGTCGTTATTGTTCGCACTGGAGATAGCCGCATTTACGGCATTAATGCTAATGACGGTAGTCGCAAATGGGTCTATGACCGCATTAGCCCCGCACTTACTTTACGCAGTAGTGCTGGTGTAGTGGTAGATGGCGGCGCAGTATATGCAGGCTTTGGCGGAGGTAAGCTTATATCAGTGCGTGCAGATAATGGCAAAATATTATGGGAGGCCTCTGTAGCGCAGCCCAAAGGCGTCACTGAAATTGAGCGTATTGCAGACATTACTAGTCTGCCTGTTGTTGATGGTCCGTTAGTGTATGCCGTTGCTTACCAAGGAAAAATCGCTGCGGTTGATAGAGTTTCTGGCCGTGTAATATGGAGCCGTGATATTTCAAGCTTATCAGGCCTAAGCATAGATGATGGACGAATTTTTGTGTCGCATACTATAGGTTCTGTGTATGCGCTGGATTACACAACAGGTAAAAGTTTTTGGCGACAAGCTGCGCTTAAAAACCGGCAACTTACAGTGCCAATGCCCATGGGCGACTTAACGGCAGTTGGAGATGTGGAAGGCTATGTACACTTTCTAAGCCGCGATGATGGTGCGTTGGCATCACGCATCAAAACAGACAACAGTCCCATAATGCCGCAAATGGCTTTAGTGAACAATAGTACCGTATTAGCGCAAACGCGTGATGGTGGAATATTTGCAGTGCAGGTGAAATAGACATTTTTACAGCCTATTTGTTAATTGCCAGTTTGTTAATAGTTAGCTCCTATATACACACGTGATCTGTTGTTTCTGCATTAGCGGGGATGACGAAGTGAAATTTATTTGTACTAAAAGCGTTACCCTTAGAGCAAATTGCTCAAGATTAATATAGAAGACTCGCATGTTACCTACCCTTGTTTTGGTTGGCCGGCCTAACGTCGGCAAATCCACCTTATTTAACCGACTAACCAAAAGTCGAGATGCACTTGTGGCAGACTTGCCCGGGCTTACGCGTGACCGTCATTATGGTCGTGGAATAGGTGCTAGCCAACCATATTTAGTGGTAGATACTGGCGGTTTCGAACCGAATACTGACAGTGGCATCCTTAAGGCGATGGCGACACAGACCTTACTGGCGATTGACGAAGCCGATGTGATTATTTTTATTGTCGATGGGCGTCAAGGTGCAACTCCGCAAGACATGGAAATCGCCAATCGTTTACGCAGATGTAAATGTCCAATATTACTGGCGGTTAATAAAACAGAAGGTATGAATAAAGCGGTTGTCAGTGCGGAATTTCACGAATTGGGTTTGGGCGACCCTCTGTCTATTTCTTCTGCACATGGCGAAGGCGTTAAAGATATTATCGACTTGGCGCTTGAAACTTTTCAAGTGGTTGAAGAGGAACCTGAGCTGGATCAAACGGGCGACAGAGTACCTAAAGTCGCCATCGTCGGTCGTCCAAACGTAGGTAAATCCACTTTAGTCAATGCACTGTTAGGCGAAGAGCGTGTCATTGCGTTTGATGAACCTGGTACAACGCGTGATTCTATTTCGATTGATTTAGAAAAAAATGGTAAACATTACACGTTGATAGACACCGCCGGTGTGCGTAAGCGCGGTCGCGTGCTGGAGGCGATTGAAAAATTCTCCGTCATTAAAACTATACAATCGATTGAAGAAGCCAACGTGGTGATTTTGGTGGTGGATGCGCAAGAAGGTATTACCGAGCAAGATGCGCACGTTGCGGCATATATATTGGAAGCCGGACGCGCATTAGTCGTTGCCATCAATAAATGGGATGGTTTAAAAGAAGAAGAGCGCGATTGGGTAAAACGTGAAATTGATCGAAAGTTGATGTTTTTGGATTTTGCTGAATTTCACTATATTTCTGCACTACGCAAAAAAGGTCTGCCTGAACTATTTAAGTCAGTGGATACTGCATTTAAAGCCGCGTTTGCTAAACTCTCTACACCACAATTAACGCGTGTGTTGATTGATGCTATACAGCAACACCAACCACCAATCAGCAAAGGCATACGCCCTAAGCTGCGCTATGCTCACCAAGGCGGTAGCAACCCGCCAATTGTGGTTATTCACGGCAACCATGTGGACGGTGTAAAAGATGCCTACACCAGATTTTTAGAAAAAACCTTTCGCAGAACCTTTCAACTATCTGGCACACCATTGCGCGTGCAGTACAAGCAAGGCAGCAACCCATTTGCAGAAGATGAAGACAAGCGTAAACCAGGTGAAGGTATTGTGAGTATGCGTCGTCGTAAAACTGCGCATCGTGCTGAGTTAAAAGCAAAAAAAGAGGTTGAAGATAAAGATAGAGGCGCTAAAAAGCGCTAATAAACCTAATCGGTTAATTGTTTATTTTCACAATAAATTTCTTTGTATCCAGTTTGCTTAAAGCATATTTCCCTTGGGTAAAGAGTTAACCATTTATATCACTTTGTCATCTCATTCCGACCAATGTCGAAAAATGTATTTTTAAGAAATAAAAATTATGTTTAATTGGTTTGAAAACCTATTTAATTGCTTTGAAAACTTAGCTAAGCCTTTCCCGGAAAGCTTAATCGCCACACCACCTAAAAATTTTTGGGCATTCGCATGGGGTTGCACGCAGGGATTGCGCCCATTTTTATTCAGCATGACGCTACTTACCGCCATGATTGGTGCGTTCGAAGCCTTATTGTTTGCCATGATGGGCAAAGTGGTCGATTGGTTGTCAGCTATTCCCCCCACTGATTTATGGGCTCGCGAAGGCACACACCTGACTTTGCTGGCCATTGTCCTTATTGTAAGTACCCTATTTATCGGCTTGCAGACCTTGTTGAAGCATCAAACACTAGCGGCCAACTTTCCCATGCGTATGCGTTGGAACTTTCATCGACTCATGCTTAACCAAAGCATGAGTTTTTATCAGGATGAATTTGCAGGCCGGGTCGCCGCTAAAGTCATGCAAACTGCACTGGCAGTACGCGACGTATGGTTTATCGTGGCAGATATTATGGTGTTCGTGATTGTTTATTTTGCCACTATGGTAGCCGTTGTCGGCAGTTTTAACTTATTGATTATCTGGCCATTCTTAATATGGCTGGCACTATATACAAGTGCCTTATTTTACTTTGTGCCAAAATTAAGCAAAGTTTCCCAACAACAGGCCGATGCGCGTTCGCTCATGACTGGCCGCATTACTGATGCCTACACCAATATCAGCACGGTAAAGTTGTTCTCCCACGCAGGGCGCGAGGCAGGCTATGCACGGACCGCTATGCACGAATTTTTAGGTACAGTACACAGCCAGATGCGCCTGGTTAGTATGGTGGAAACCATCAACCATGTGCTGAATATGAGCTTGCTGATTGGTGCTGGTGGTTTAGCTTTGTGGCTATGGAGTAAGGGTCAAGTGGGCGTGGGCGGTGTGGCAGCCATTACAGCGATGTCATTACGTTTAAACGGCATTTCGCATTGGGTGATGTGGGAGATGACTACTTTATATGAACAGGTTGGCACAGTACAGGATGGCATTAACACACTCACCATGCATAATAAAATAACTGATGCTAATGACGCACAGCCATTACTGGTAAAGCAGGGTGAAATTAAATTTGCAGCGGTCGATTTTAATTATGGCAATCAAAAAGAGTTGCTAAAAACACTGAATTTAAATATAAAAGCTGGTGAAAAAGTGGGGCTGGTGGGTCGTTCTGGCGCGGGTAAATCCACCATTGTGAATTTGTTGTTACGGTTTTTTGAGGTTGAATCCGGTAGCATTTTAATTGATGATCAAAATATCAATTCTGTTACGCAAAACAGCCTGCGTGCAAGCATAGGTATGGTTACGCAAGATACATCTTTGTTACATCGCAGTGTGCGCGATAATATTTTATACGGCCGTCCAGACGCAACCGAAGCGGAAATGGTAGCCGCCGCCAAGCGCGCCGAAGCGCACGAATTTATACTTAATCTGAGTGACGCGAAAGGCCGCACGGGTTACGACGCACATGTGGGCGAGCGCGGCGTAAAGCTCTCAGGCGGGCAGCGCCAACGCATCGCCATTGCACGCGTTATGCTCAAAGACGCACCTATTTTGTTGTTGGATGAAGCAACCAGTGCGCTGGATAGCGAGGTAGAGGCGGTGATTCAAAGCAGTCTTTACCAGTTAATGGAAGGCAAAACCGTCATTGCGATTGCGCATCGTTTATCAACCATTGCTGCTATGGATAGGCTGATTGTGCTGGATGATTGCAGAATTGTTGAAGAAGGCAGTCATAAAAAACTGCTCGCTAACAAAGGTTTGTATGCTAGCTTGTGGGCACATCAGAGTGGTGGTTTTCTTGGTGAATAAGCAACTGTTCACGCAATTGCTTATTCTCTTCTAGCAAGGGCTGTAACACATTGTCTACTTCGGTTTCAGAATATCGTGGTGTAATGTGCTGTGGGCAATTCCATTCAATCGCTTCTATTTGAATCACAATGCCGCGCTCAACCCGTGCGCGATAACCGGCTACATTTAAGCGCGCGATCAATTCTGGCTCATCCACTTCATGAATAATGCGCGTTGTTCCCCACAGTTTTAATCGACGACGGTTAGGATAGTCCATCAGAATAAGTGAAATACGCGCATTGGCATTTAAGTTGCCTACGCTGATGTACTGCCTGTTGCCTTTAAAATCTGCAAACCCTATTGTGCGTGAATCTAGCGCCCGTATAAAACCTACCGGGCCACCACGATGCTGCACATAAGGCCAGGCATTTTCTGAAATGGTCGCCATGTAAAAACTATCACGCGCATTTATAAATTCAGCTTCAAATTCGCCTAGCTGATTGCGTGGGTCATCCGAAACTTCGAATCGGAGATTGCTTTCGCGGCTACCGTAGCGAGTTTGTGCAGCCTTTACACTTTCGGTAAAGCTAATGGTGGCAAATGCATTGGGCATGGTGTTTCTCCTAAAATAGGCTGACAGCCAATGCCACCAGCCATTTGGATTTCTTCAGTTAAAAAGTTAAAATTGTCGTACCAAATTTTAGTAATTTCCCAAAACTCGCCAAACCAGTAGTTTTAGGAACGGGATTTTCGCTTATTACGTTCATCCCGCAAGCTTTAGCACCTTCTGCCGCACCAAACACATCGGCACAACCACAAGATACGCCAGCAATATTGCCTTTTACCAGATTATATAAACCATGTAGCGGGTGATCCGCTTGAGTGATTAGGGTAGGCCAACGTGTGCCTGCACCTTGAAAAGTAACGGATACCTCACCTCCAGAGTTTTTAATATCATATGCGGCTGCCAATCCGTTAAATGCGCGGCCGAGCGCCTCATCGCCGCCGGTTTTTGGGTCTGAAAAAATAAAAATTGCTGTTTTGTTCATGATGTACTCCTAAATAATTATCGAAAGTTGATTACACTGTACCGAATGTTCGGTATATTGACAATGTAACGAACGTTCGGTAATATGTCAACATTATTTTTTAAAAAAAGTTAAAAATGGCACAACAAGCAAATGAAAACACCGTGTTAATTGAGGCGCTATTCGATATATTTCGAAATCATGGCTACGAAGGCACCACGATTTCACTGTTATCTGAGGGGACAGGGCTTCAGAAATCGAGTCTATATCATCACTTTCCCGCAGGTAAAGAAGACATGCTTAAGGCGGTTGTGGTTTATGTCAGCATGCAGGTTCATAAACACATCATTACGCCGCTATTAGATACTCAAGAAAAACCAGAGAAGCGATTCAGCAACATGATTGCGACAATCAAGGCGTTTTACAGTGACGGCAGAAAAAATTGCCTGTTAAATGTATTAAACCTTGGCGAGGCGAAGGCAGAAATAAAAGAGTTGCAGAATTATGACTATAACGCGTGGTTGAATGCGCTCATTCAATTAGGTAAAGAAGTTGGCATGAGTCTGCAAGAGGCAACAGAATGGTCTGAACGCTTCTTAATTGTTGTTGAGGGCGCGCTCGTTATTCAGCGCTTGACCGGCAATAAGCTGACTTTCGAGAAACAAATGGAATATGAGAAAAACCAGTTTCAACAATTTTTAAATCAATAAAAAAGGAAAAAATGATGACTACCAATGCAGAAGTTCGTCCACCTGTTCCTCCTTTTACACGCGAAACTGCCATTGAAAAAATACGCATGGCCGAAGATGGCTGGAACAGCCGTGACCCACAACGTGTTTCACTGGTTTATACACCGGATTCGCAATGGCGTAATCGAGCCGAATTTCCGCATGGCCGCGCAGAAATTGTTGAGTTTTTAACAGGTAAATGGGCAAAAGAGCTGGATTACAGGCTGATTAAAGAGTTATGGGCGTTTGATGGCAACCGCATTGCCGTGCGTTTTGCCTATGAGTGGCACAATGAAGCAGGTAATTGGTTTCGGTCGTACGGTAACGAAAACTGGCAGTTTGATGCCAATGGTTTAATGGAGTTGCGTTATGCCAGCATTAACGATTTGCCGATTAAAGAAGTCGAACGTAAATTCTTTTGGACATTAGGCCACAGGCCGGATGACCACGCAAGCTTGAGCGAATTAGGCTTGTAATTGGGGTTGTTCGTATTAAGGACACCTCTATTAATTCAATTTTCGTTGTCATACGTCGTTACTCACAAAAAATTACTCCTTATATATCAAACATATACCGCGTCATAATTTTTTATTCGCG
>PHCL01000369.1 GCA_002842195.1 Betaproteobacteria bacterium HGW-Betaproteobacteria-20
CATGACGTAAACGAATTTTAGATGCACGTTCAATGAGGAGCAAAACGAATGAAAAAAAATATGATTAACATAGCCGTTGCGGCAACACTGGGTTTGGCAGCATTTGCTGCTTCAGCTGAAGATATGTACCGTGGTGCCTGGTATGCTGTTCCAGGTGTGAGCTACATGGATACAGATAACGATTTAGACGCCAAAGATGGTTACGGTGGTTTCCTTAGTCTTGGTAAAGAACTCTCTCCAAGCTGGGATATTCAAGGCCGCTTAGGCTATAACCGTGCTAAAGAAGACGTTAACATCGCTGGCGTAGGCAGAAGTTATAAACAAACTACTTTGGGCGTAGATGCGCTATATATGTTTAGTCGTGATAAATTCCGCCCATTCTTGTTGGCTGGTTTAGGCGCAGCTCGTAACGATGTTGATTACAGCAATTTTGCTGCGTTAAAAAACAGTAAAAAAACCTCATGGTTAGCTAATGTTGGTATAGGCGCGCAATATTTGTTTAATGATAGCTTTGGTTTGCAGGCTGATTTACGTCATCAATGGAGCCGTTCAAATGCTAAGGCGCCAGGTACTAGCTTTGATGCTGATGGCACAATCGGCAATACCTTGCTGAGCTTAGGTGGTATTTTCCGCTTTGGTGCTCCAGCACCTGCGCCTGTTGCGGCAATTGAGCCAACACCTGCACCATATGTTGCGCCTGAACCGGCTCCTGAGCCAGCTCCGGCGCCAGCTCCAGTTGTCTGTACACCAAAAGTAGAAACCATCAGTATTTCAGCAGATACGCTATTTGCATTTAATAAAGCCAACTTGGTTGATACTTCACAAATTGATAGTGAAGTGGTTGCTAAAATGAAAGAAAATCCTATTTTTGCAAGCGTAAAAATTACTGGTCATACAGACAGATTAGGTAGTGATGCATATAATCAAAAACTATCTGAAAAACGCGCTAACATTGTGCGTGACTACATTGTTAGTCAAGGTGTAGATGCCAGTCGTTTAGTGGCAGTTGGCATGGGTGAAAATGTGCCTGTCGTTGAATGCAATAATAAAAATCGCAAGGCATTGATTGAATGTTTAGCACCAAATCGTCGTGTAGAGATTGAAGCTACACGTACAGAGCAAGCTGGTTGCAATTAATTTGCTAAAAACATTTGGTTAATAAAAAACCCCGCATATGTGGGGTTTTTTATTGCCTGTATTTTATATGAATCAATTTTATGATTTTATGACTTAGCGTTTTTATCGTTATAATAATCACATGAAACTATCCGACAATTTAGTGCCAGTAGATTTAATCATCGAGGTGCGCTGGCTATGCCCAATCATTCCTGAGAATACACTTTTCGAACACCAGTCAGTGGTGATTCAATCCGGAAAAATTGTTGATATTTGTGCCACGAGTATCGTTGGAAAAAAATATCAGGCCGGCGAAGTGGTGCAATTAACCGAGCACGTTTTAATCCCCGGTTTAATCAACTTACATACCCATGCGGCCATGAGTTTAATGCGCGGACTGGCCGATGATCTGCCGTTAATGTCCTGGCTGGAACAGCACATATGGCCCGCAGAGCATGCACTTGTATCTGAGCGCTATGTACAGGATGCAACATTGTTAGCCTGTGCTGAAATGTTAAGTGGCGGCATTACCTGCTTTAATGATATGTACTATTTTCC
>PHCL01000370.1 GCA_002842195.1 Betaproteobacteria bacterium HGW-Betaproteobacteria-20
GGCAAATCCGTAAAAACATACCCAGAATAACTCCCACGGACCCAGGCTCATATTGACTATTGAACTGGCAAGCTCGCGAATGGGCGTGAAATAACCTACAAAGGTAAAGCCTGTCCAAAATGCAAAGGCAATCCAGACAAATTGCTTAGCAGTTTTTCTAAACAGCTTTTTAGTTGACATTGGGGCTGCATCCAGTTTCATGCGGGCAGCGCGGTCACCTTCAATTTTTCTTTCTATCCAGATAAATATCTCGGTATAGACAGTCTGTGGGCAAGTGTAGCCACACCATAAGCGCCCTGCAATAGCGGTAAAAAGAAACAGAGATAGTGCGGAAATAATTAAAATGGCGGTAAGGTAAATTAAGTCTTGAGGATACAAGACTAATTTAAAGATATAAAAACGTTTAGCTTCCAGATCAAACAGCCATGCCTGGCGATTACCCCATTGTATCCAGGGCATACCATAAAAGAATATTTGTGTTAACCAAATCATCACCCAGCGCCACTTGGTAAAGAACCCCGAAACACTACGCGGGTAAATTTTATCCTGCGCTTCATACAACGAGATAACAACTTCGTTCAATGGGATTTTTTGTCCTGTTGTGTTATCTACTGCATTCGCTTTGGGTGTCTCGCTCATTTACCTAACCTTTTTCAACCTGACTAATTAAAAAGCCTCTATCAACTGATAGAGGCTTCATTATACTACTATATATAACGTTATATATAACGTCTATTTGTTATTTGATAAGCCCCAAACGTAGGATGACAACACCTGTATTTGTGCCGGGGTAAATTTATCTTCCCAAGCCGGCATTTGGTTGACTTTACCTTCATTAATTCGTTTGATAATGGCGGCTTCACCAGCGCCATGTAACCAGATATTATCAGTCAGGTTCGGTGCGCCCACATCTTGATTGCCTTTACCATCTGCACCGTGGCAGGCACCACATACTGCAAATTTCTCTTTACCTAAGCCGGCACGACCAGAATCATGCATGCCACCAGATAAACTAAGTACATAGTTAGCCACGTTTTTGACATCATCTTCAGTGCCCACTGCGGCGGCTATCGGTGGCATCATACCCATGCGGCCACCTGTTATTGTTTCCTGGATTTTTTCAGGGCTACCGCCATACAACCAGTCATTATCAGTTAGGTTTGGAAAGCCACGGCTACCTTTTGCATCTGACCCATGACATTGCGAGCAATTATTCATAAATAAGCGCTCGCCAATAGCTTTTGCTTCCGGGTTTTTAGCCAGGTCTTCAGGACTCATGCTGGTGAATTTTGCATATAAAGGTTCTAAGGCCTTATTTGCAACTTCCACTTCTTTTTCATACTGATTAGCAGAAGTCCAACCTAATTTCCCCGCATAGCTACCCGCGCCTGGATACGCAGCCAAATAGAACAGCGCAAAAACGATGGTGATGACGAACATTCCCACCCACCAGCGTGGCAGGGGATTATTCATTTCACGAATATCTTCATCCCAGACGTGACCGCTGGTATTGTCCCCAGGTTTGCCGGCTACTTTGATTTTGCTCGTTAACCATAAACCTAATCCACAGGCCAGGATGCCACCCACCGCGATGACCGTGATAAAAATTGGCCAAAAATTACTTGTAAAATCACTCATTTTATTTCTCCTTAGCTTTTAACTGTTGCTCTTT
>PHCL01000371.1 GCA_002842195.1 Betaproteobacteria bacterium HGW-Betaproteobacteria-20
AGCGAGCGGCCTTCCCTGTGAATCATGAAATCTTACTTGGTTTTATCAATGAGATTTCATTAAAGTTAATCATACAAGGAGCGACGACCCGTCGCGATTTGCAGCGTTGCCATCGCGCCTGATGAAACTGATAATCAACACTAAAGCCAGCAAGCTGGCAAGTGTTGCTAAACGGGTCGTCGCTCCTACTAGTGTGCGTTTCAATTAACTTTGTACAGCATGACATTGTTTTGGGGATTAGCTATAACTAAAAAAAATCAGAAAAGTTAAACTTTAGTTAAGTAAACTCCCAGACTTTTTTACTAGAAACTACTAAAATTGACAGTGTGGTGGTGAGCAATTACCGGCTTAATTGCCACTAATCTGATAGAATTCATGCTTTACAACTGCAAGCATTTAGCTGAATTTTCATGACCCGTTCTAATATGATTTGCCTACGCGGCAGTGTCGCTTTATCTCAATTTCGCATTGAAAAAATTCTGGCAAACATTCGTGTTTCCTGCCCTAATATTAAAGGCATCGATGCTGAATTTCAGCATTTTGTGTGGTTTGAGCATGGCGATGCGATGGCGCTGGATGCGGCTCGGCACGAAACGCTTAAACAAATTCTCACCTACGGATCATCCGCTAAGTTAGAAAATCCGCAAGGGCAGTTCTTTTTAGTATTACCGAGAATCGGCACGATTTCACCTTGGGCATCGCGTGCGACCGATATTGTGCAGCACTGCGGTTTGCCCGCCGTGCAACGCGTAGAGCGTGGCATGGCTTATTATGTGCAAACTGAAAATGGTGAAAAATTAACGCAGGAAGAACGCCGACCGTTATTACCGCTCATTCACGACCGCATGACTGAAGCCGTGTTTGCCAGTTTAGATGATGCTGAAAAGCTTTATCATATGGATACCCCTAAACCGCTAAGCACCGTGGATATTCTGCAAGGTGGAAAGTCAGCGCTGGAGCAGGCCAACGCCAGTTTAGGTCTGGCTTTGTCGCCTGACGAAGTTGATTATTTGTTGGAAAATTTTATCAAAATCGGGCGTAATCCGACCGATGTTGAGTTAATGATGTTTGCTCAAGCTAATTCCGAGCATTGCCGTCATAAGATTTTTAACGCTGACTGGGTGATTGATGGTGTAGCGCAGGCACAATCCTTGTTTAGCATGATACGCAATACGCATAAGCTTAATCCCGGTAACACGGTGGTGGCCTACTCAGATAATTCTTCTATTGTTGCGGGCCATCAACCCGGCGCAACGACCAAGCGTTTTTATCCGGCAAATGACGGGGCTTATGGCTATGTAGAAGAAGAGATGCACTATTTGATGAAGGTTGAAACGCATAATCACCCGACGGCAATTTCACCTTTTGCCGGCGCGGCAACAGGTGCCGGCGGTGAGATTCGCGATGAAGGCGCAACAGGCAGCGGCTCTAAACCTAAAGCCGGTTTAACGGGCTTTTCAGTATCCAACCTCAATATTCCGGACTTCCAGCAACCGTGGGAATCCAGCGATTACGGCAGACCCGGGCGCATCGCCTCACCGCTACAGATTATGATAGATGGACCGCTTGGCGGCGCGGCGTATAACAATGAGTTCGGTCGCCCGAATATTGCCGGCTATTTCCGTACTTTTGAGCTGGAAAGTACCGGTCCTGATGGCAAAGCAGAAATGCG
>PHCL01000372.1 GCA_002842195.1 Betaproteobacteria bacterium HGW-Betaproteobacteria-20
CCTCGGCCGCGAGAAATTCCTGGAAAAAGTGTGGGAATGGAAAGAACATTCTGGCTCAACAATCACCCGCCAAATGCGTCGTTTAGGCACATCGCCAGATTGGTCGCGTGAGCGCTTCACCATGGATGAGGGGCTTAATAAAACCGTTACCGAAACCTTTGTGCGTTTATATAACGAAGGCTTGATCTATCGCGGTAAACGCCTAGTAAATTGGGATGTGAAGCTGGGCACTGCGGTTTCAGATTTAGAGGTGGTACAGGAGGAAGAAGATGGCTTTATGTGGCACATCAACTATCCGCTGGCTAGTGGAAGTGGCTATTTAACCGTCGCTACAACACGTCCGGAAACCATGCTGGGCGATGTGGCGGTGATGGTGCATCCTGAAGATGAGCGGTATAAACACTTGATTGGCGAAAACGTAAAATTGCCACTTTGCGACCGTGAGATTCCCATTATTGCCGATGATTATGTAGATAAAGAGTTTGGTACGGGTGTAGTGAAAGTCACTCCCGCGCATGACTTTAACGACTATGCGGTGGGACAGCGCCATGGCTTGGCCATCATTGGTATTTTGAATTTAGAAGGCTTTGTGAATGAAGCTGCGCCGCAGCAATATCAAGGTTTAGAGCGATTCGCCGCGCGTAAACAAGTGGTTGCAGATTTAGATGCGCAAGGTTATTTAGTTAAAACAGACAAACACAAACTCAAAGTGCCGCGCGGTGACCGCACCGGTGTGGTGATTGAGCCTATGCTTACAGATCAATGGTTTGTGGCGATGAGCAAGCCGGCCGCAGATGGTAAATCCATCACGCAAAAAGCCTTAGATGTTGTGGCGAGCGGTGAAATCAAGTTTTACCCTGAAAACTGGGTGAATACTTATAATCAATGGCTGAATAATATCCAGGACTGGTGTATTTCACGTCAATTGTGGTGGGGACATCAAATCCCTGCCTGGTATTCTGATGCGGGCAAAGTTTATGTGGCGCATGATGAAACACAAGCTAAAAAGCTGGCCGCCAAAGATGGCTACACGGGCAACTTGAAGCGTGATGATGATGTGTTGGATACATGGTACTCGTCAGCTTTATGGCCATTCTCAACGCTGGACTGGACCGGTGACGAAGCCATTGACGCGCAAAATCAGGCTTTGCAGCAATATCTACCTTCAAGTGTATTAGTGACAGGTTTCGACATTATTTTCTTCTGGGTGGCACGCATGGTGATGATGACCACACACATCACGGGCAAAATTCCGTTCAAACATGTGTATGTGCATGGGCTAATCCGCGATGCCGAAGGCCAGAAGATGAGTAAATCCAAGGGCAATGTGCTGGATCCAATTGATTTGATTGACGGCATTTCACTGGAAGATTTAATCAAAAAACGCACCACGGGTTTAATGAACCCTAAAGATGCACCAAAAATCGAGAAGCATACGCGTAAAGAGTTTCCTAATGGCATTAATGCCTATGGCACCGATGCACTGCGTTTTACTTTTGCTGCATTAGCTTCACCTGGCCGCGACATCAAATTTGATTTACAGCGCTGCGATGGTTATCGAAACTTCTGTAATAAATTATGGAACGCTACACGCTTTGTGTTGATGAACACAGAAGGTCAGGACAACGGCTTTGATGCAGTTAGCTGCGGCGAAGG
>PHCL01000373.1 GCA_002842195.1 Betaproteobacteria bacterium HGW-Betaproteobacteria-20
CTATCCCACCACCGCCATAGCTCCTGAATTCGTGCATCAGCAGTAACATATTAACCATACCCAGGTCATAACGTCCCGGGTGGGCAATCACCGCAGTGCCGCCGCTACTTGTAATTAGCTTAACCGCTTGCTCTAAATCCATCCACTGATGATCTACAAAGCCGGGCTTGCCTTTCACCAGGAATTTTTTGAATACCGACTTAACGTCTTTAGCATGTCCATTTTCTACTAGATACCGCGCAAAATGCATACGCGTAATAATGCTTTGATTAGCAATCACTTTTACACTTTTATAGGCATCGAAAATGCCCGCTTTGCTTAAACCCTCACCCATCTCCTGTGCGCGTAAATCACGCCCTATGCGCACTGCGTCCAGCGCATTTTTTAAGGCTGGATTTTCTGGGTCAATTTTTAAACCAACAATATGCAAAGTGCGTTTTTTCCATGTAACAGAAATTTCCACGCCATTGATCAGTTGTATTCCATGCGTTATAGCCGCTAGCCTTGCTGCCTCCAGGCCCGATATATCATCATGATCAGTCAGCGCTAATATATTGATGCCGTGGCCTGCCGCGTGCGCGACCAGCTCCGCTGGCGTCAATAAGCCATCTGAGATATTCGAATGTGCGTGTAAATCAATCTTAAAAGACATGGCCTTGATACTTAAGAATTAAGAAACTTGTAAAAATCTGCAAAAATACAGTCACCATAAAGAAAAATGTCAAAATTGGCTTGAAAATTAAACCTTGCGACACAATGACTATCATAGCAAAATAACGCCTTCGCCTAAAGCGCTGTGATTGATTGATTTTTTGAGAGCCTATATGAAGTTTTTGTTTGATCTGTTTCCGGTAATTTTGTTTTTTGTGGCGTTCAAATTTTTTGGCATTTACGCAGCGACCGCCGTAGCAATAGTTGCCACCATTGCACAAATTATTTACAGCAAAATACGCCATGGCAAAGTGGAAAAAATGCTCATGATTAGCGGTGTGATTATCAGCGTATTCGGCGGCGCCACCTTATTACTCAAAGACCCTACTTTTATACAATGGAAGCCGACCATTTTGTATTGGCTATTTTCAGTCAGCCTGGTTAGTGCGCAGTTTATCTTCAAAAAAAATCTTATTCGCAATATGATGGAGAAACAAATCAATTTGCCGGATGCCATATGGTGTAGGCTTAATCTTGCCTGGGCGGGGTTATTTTTGGTTTTAGGCGTTTTAAATCTATACGTGGCATTTAATTATTCACAAGATGCCTGGGTTAACTTTAAGCTATTTGGCACCACCGGTATTATGTTTGTGTTCATTATTTTGCAAACTTTGCTGCTCAGTAAATATATGCCAAAAGAAGATACCAATGAGGATGCTAAATAATGTGGTACGCAATCATGGCAGAAGATGTAGCAAATAGCTTAGAAAAACGCTTAGCTGCCAGACCTGAGCACTTAGCTCGACTACAAGCCTTGCAAGAGGCGGGACGATTATTACTTGCAGGGCCTTTCCCTGCCATTGACAGTACCGACCCTGGCCCTGCCGGCTTTACCGGCAGCTTAATTGTGGCAGAGTTTGCTAATCTGGCAGAAGCAACAATATGGGCAAATAATGATCCTTTTGTCATCTCGGGTACATATTTAAACGTTAC
>PHCL01000374.1 GCA_002842195.1 Betaproteobacteria bacterium HGW-Betaproteobacteria-20
CGGCAGTAATGTGCAGTGTGGCGCGCATTTTTTCGCGCATGGTTTGCACGTCCAGCTTTAATTTATCCAAGTCGCGCACCTGGACCATGACTTCTATACGAATTTTCTCAAAAGCTTCGCCGATGCTGACATCGCCCGCCACAAATCTGGCACGTGTGATGGCCTGATGTTCCCACATCCAGGCTTTATTGAGCTGATACTCTCTAAATGCCGCCACACTGCTGACCAATAATCCGCTGTTGCCATCTGGCCGCAATTGCAAGTCGGTTTCGTAAAGTAAACCAGCCGAAGTTAAGCTGTTAAACCAATTATTGATGCGCTGTGCAAAACGTGCGTACACTTCACTTGCTACTTCTGCATTGTCGTCGTATAAAAAAATGACATCCAGATCAGAGGCATAGCCAAGCTCTTTGCCGCCTAGCTTGCCGTAGCCGATTACTGCGAATTTTGGCTTGGCCAGGTGTTTACCCTTTACATTCGGCCAAATGATTTCTAAGCTCACGTTTAAAATCAACTCCGCCAGCGCACTTAAATAATCAGAAAGCGTTTCTAAGGCTAACTCGCCGTTAATATCCTGCGCGGCAAATCTGAATACATAAGCATGTTTAAAGTGGCGCATTACGTCCATTTGCCGCTCAATATCGCCTTCAGATTCTGTCAGGCGTACAAGCAGCTCTGCGCGCATGGCAGCAAAATCTGGCGCAGCATATAAAGTGCGTGTATCTAAAAGCTCATCCAGCAAAATGGGGTGTTGTGTTAGGTAGCTGGTTAGCCACGGACTGCTGCTGCACAATTTAACCAATAAATGCATGGCTTGCGGATGTTCTGCCAGTAAAGCTAGATAACTCGCACGGCGGCAGACACTTTCCAGCAAATCCATCATGCGCGTTAAGGTGGCTTCAGGGTTGGGTGCGGTGGCTGCGAGTGAAAGCACATGCGGCATCAGTGCATCAAAACGCTGGCGGCTTAATTCTGGCAGTTGTAAATAACGGCTGCTTTGATGCAGTGTATTGATGCGGTGCAAGGTTTCATGTGCGTCGGTAAAGCCCAATTGTTGTAGCGCAAGTACTGATTCCTGCTCGGCCAGCGCACCGTTCCAAATAGATTTTTCAGTTTCTAATTGATCAGCGCCTGCGTTGGCATCACTGAATGTTTCATCAAAATGATATTGCACCTGGCTGCGGTATGCATTTAATTGCGTTAAAAACGCTGCCCAGTCCTTGCAATTCATGGCTTTGGCAATGCGCGCTTTTGCTTCATCTGATTTGGGTAACTCCTGCGTTTGCGCGTCATCTACATACATCAGCCGATGTTCTAAATTACGCAAAAACGCATAAGCTTCTGTTAACTCATTCACAGTTTTTTCTGGCAATAAACCTTTGGTTTTTAATAGCGCTAATACTTTTAACGTTGGCTTGATTTGCAAGCTCGCATCTTGCCCGCCACGAATCAGCTGAAAAACCTGCGCAATAAATTCAATCTCGCGGATGCCGCCGCGGCCAAGCTTAATATTGTCCTGCATGCCCTTGCTATTCACATCGCGCTGAATCTGAATTTTCAGATCGCGCATACTGGCAAACGCGCCGAAATCTAAATATTTACGAAATACAAATGGTTTAAGTAATTTTGAT
>PHCL01000375.1 GCA_002842195.1 Betaproteobacteria bacterium HGW-Betaproteobacteria-20
CGTATTTCTGACACAACAGAATAGCCGGGGCCTACCGTGCTTATCTGACATCTATTGATATAGATCAATCAATACAACACTGATTTATATGAATTAATTTAAATATTTACCCCCCCTGGAAATCACTTGGCATGCCCCTTGCGGAACAGATCATCGATATCAGGTGTTTTGTAAAGATTTTGCTCATCTTCATCACCTGATATCTCCAAAATGATTTTTTTAGGAGAAGCATTGTGAAGTTAACTAAATTGAACATGGCATTAGCCACCAGCCTACTCGGAGCGCTGTCTTTTTCAGCAATGGCCAATGATGAATTGACCGGGCTGATGAAAGACGACAACCAGTGGGCACATCCACGCAAAGATTTTGCCAATACCGGTTACAGCGCAATGTCGCAAATCAACAAAGGCAACGTCAACAAACTCAAGCTGGCATGGACATTTGCCACCGGCGTTAATCGCGGCCATGAAGGTGCACCACTGGTCATCGGCAATATCATGTATATCCATACCGCGTTCCCCAATAACGTCTACGCACTTGACCTCGACGATGACCAGAAAATCGTTTGGTCTTACTTCCCCAAACAAGACCCATCCGTACAGGCTTTACTCTGCTGTGACAACGTCAACCGCGGCCTTGGTTACGGTAACGGCAAGATATTCCTGCAACAGAATGACGGGCTGCTGGTAGCCCTGGATGCCAAGACCGGCAAGAAAATCTGGGAGTCCATGGTCGTGGACACCAAAATCGGCGCTTCCACCACCAACGCGCCGCATATCATCAAGGACAAGGTCATCACCGGCTGTTCAGGCGGTGAATATGGAGTACGTTGCTATATCTCCGCCTACAACATTGAAAACGGCACATTGGCTTGGCGTGCCTACAGCACCGGCTCCGACAAGGACGCTCTGATAGGCGACGACTTCAACAAGGAAAATCCGCACTACAGCGCGCTTTCGGTATACCAGGACGTCAATGGCGGCAACAAGGAAGGCGGTTCTTTTAAACCTTTACCCAAGGAAAAACTTAAATTTCCAGTAAAAGACCTGGGCATCAAAACCTGGCACAAGCCGCAGGCTGCAAAAAATGGCTGGGAGCAAGGGGGTGGCCCGACCTGGGGTTGGTACTCATACGACCCATCACTCAACCTGATGTACTACGGCACAGGCAATCCCGGCACCTGGAATCCGGATGTGCGCCCCGGTGACAACAAGTGGTCGATGACTATTTTTGCGCGCGATGTTGATACCGGCATGGCAAAGTGGGGTTACCAGATGACTCCACATGATGAGTGGGACTACGACGGCATGAATGAAATCATCCTGTGGGAACACAAAGGCCAGAAACTGGCCAGCCATTTTGACCGCAATGGCTTCGGTTATACCTTCGACCGCACTAATGGCTCGCTGGTTGTTGCCAACAAGATGCATCCATTCGTCAACTGGGCAAGCAGTATTGACCTGAAAACCGGCATCCCGGTAAAGGATCCCAAGTTTTCCACCCATCAGGATTACAACGCCAAAGGCATCTGCCCTTCTGCACTTGGGGTAAAGGACCAGCAACCTGCTGCATTCTCACCAAAAACCGGCAAGTTCTATGTACCACTCAACCACGTTTGCATGACTTA
>PHCL01000376.1 GCA_002842195.1 Betaproteobacteria bacterium HGW-Betaproteobacteria-20
GCCGCGCTCAATATCGCCAAAGGGCAAGTATGGTTATTAAAAAAACGTGATGGCAGTGCACAATGGGAGAAAAACCAGCGCAGTGTAGAAAGGCTGAAGAACGAACTGGAAGCGCAGATAGCCAGCTTGCGTAGCAATGAAAGCGCTTTAGAAGTAGCAAGGCAACAAAATTTTAATGCTACTGAAGCTATGAATCAGGCACAGGCAAGTTATTACGAGGCCAATGCGGAAGTTTCTAATCTTGAGAACCAAGTCAAAAATACTGCAGATGCGCGTGAGCGCATGCAATTACAATTGCAGCAACTTAACGCTCACATTGAAAAAAATATTGCACAATATAACAGCTTTGAAAACGCCTTACTGACAGCTAAAGCTGAATTGCTTGCGGTAAATAATGTCTTTGAAGCGTCTGAGCAAGCCATCAAAGTTGCAAAAGAAGCTTTACCGGCACTGTCTCAGCAGTTTCAATCTGCCCTTACTGACCTTAATGTGAATCTGTCAGCATTGCAGAATGCTGAGCAACGTCTGCGCCTGGAACAGGCGAACATCGGACATATCACCCGCACGACCGCAGAAACGAACGATCAATTGCAACGCTTTCGGCAAGGCTTAAGCGACTTGCAAATAGCATCAGATGATGTGTTGCAAGAAAATCAAACCCAACTTTCAGCTGCTGAAGCTAAACTGTCAACTTTAGAAAAAATAGCCGCGAACGCACTGCAAAAAGAACACACTCTGGCTCTTGATCTTAAAGCAAGGCGAGATTTACACACAACAAAGCAACGTGAATTAAGTTTGTTAGAAGCTGAAATTGGTTCGTTAGTTAAAATTCAACTGACCATGAAAAATGGCAATAATGAAGACGCATTAAACACTTGGTTGAAAACCTCGGGGTTGGAAAATAACGCGAGAATCTGGCAAGGTATCAGCATCAAAAAAGGCTGGGAAACCGCACTAGAAGCAGCTTTAGGTGCTAGATTAAACGCAGTTACCACAACTAATCTTAATATAAAATCACGCTCACCAAGCGCATTAACACTGACGGTGAATACGACTTCATCGGCAAATGTTGAGCCTAATAATGTTAAGCCAAATAAAGACTCGTTATATTCCTTAATAGAGAAAATTGAAGTAGGCCAACAAGCTGTTTTACAAGATTGGCTAGCAGGCGCAAGATTTATTGAAGATGGTATGGATGCTAGCATTAGCAGCCAAAAATTGGCTAGCGGCGAGTATTTGGTGAATAGGCAGGGCGACATTTTCACCAAGTACAGTGTGTCATATTTTGGTGCGCAATCATTGTTACATGGCGTTTTTGAAAGACAGGCCCAGCTTGAGACCCTGCAAACACAGTTGCCAGCTTTACAACAAGGTTTAGCGGAAGTGCACGAGCAAGTATCTCAACTTGAGCTTAGTTTGCAGGCACTTAGAGATGAGCAACTGCAACGCAATCAGCAGGTAAGGATTGCCACACAACATACGCACCAACTTAATTTATCGCTTCAGCAGCATAAACAAATGCAATTAAATGCACTACAACGGCAAAAAAACTTGCAGCATGATTATGCTTTAGCTGAAGAGAAAATCAATAAACTTAAAGCTGAAACTGCGCAAAAAGA
>PHCL01000377.1 GCA_002842195.1 Betaproteobacteria bacterium HGW-Betaproteobacteria-20
TCAAACATATACCGCGTCATAATTTTTTATTCGCGCCTAGTCTGACTTAGAAACTTGAATTAATAGAGGCGCCCTTAATTTTAAAGTGATGGAGTGTTAATATTTCTATAGCAATAATTCTTCAAAGTTTAGTTGCAATAGCTCTTTAAGTAACCATTGTTGCGCTTTGCCGCCGTTGCTGCGCCATGCCAGAAAGCTAGTAATTTCAGGTTTAGGTTCGGCTACTTGTTTGATGACCAGCATACCACTGACCGCGTATTGTTCAGCCAGCTTTTTGGGCAGGTAACCAACGCCTAAGCCGGCAACATGCGCTTGTAATTTATCCTGCATATTAGGTACAGTGAGCACATCTTGCCCGGTTAATATTCCTGAAGTGCGCGGTGTTAAATGACGTGAACTATCGGCTGCAGAAATAGCACGATAGCGCATAATGTCTTTATTCTGCAAGGGTTCTGCCAGCTTGGCAAGCGGGTGGGTTGGCGCAACGGCATAATGGAATTCTAAGTTGAGAATGGGCTTGGTGTTGTAGCCACCGCCTGGTGGCACATCGCCCGGAGCACCCAGAGAAATATCTGCACGTCCGCTAATAAGCGCATCCCAACTGCCGCCATAAACTTCGCGCAGAAGTTTGATGCGCGTACCAAAGTTTTGTGTATAAAAGCGGTGCAAAGTGGGGTAGAGTGCCTCTATGCTGAATAAGTCGTTGATAGCAATTGTTAAATTGGTTTCTATGCCGCTAGCTACGCGTTTAACGCGCGACTCTAGCTCGCTCGCGGCATTGAGCAGATGTCGGCCCTCCTGTAATAATTCTGTGCCAGCTTCGGTCAGTTCTGCGCGGTGTCCGCTACGGTTAAATAACGTTACACCTAAATCCTGCTCTAATTTTCGGACGGTATAAGTGATTGCGGAAGGCACGCGAAATAATGATTCTGCCGCTGCCGCAAAGCTACCTTTGCGTGCAATTGCATCTAATACTTCAAGTGATTCTAATGAAAGTTTTAAGCTCATATAAAGCGTGAGGTTACATCAAATAATTTGAATAATCAATGCAAAAATATTTGCTATTAGCAAATAGGTATAAGTAATAACATGCTAAAAGCTATTCAGTTAAATTGAATAATAAATCCAGGCAGGCAAAAAGTTATTGAGTGAGGGAATTATTAAAATGCAAACTATTCAGGTAAGAAAATCCTCAGAAAGAGGTTATGCCAACCGTGGCTGGCTGGAAAGTTATCATTCGTTTTCATTTGCAGAATATCATGATCCGCAATATATGCATTTTTCGACATTGCGTGTGATTAACGAAGATGTGATTGGTCCCGCCCAAGGGTTTGGTATGCACCCGCATAACAATATGGAAATTGTCACTTACATGTTGCAAGGCGCACTGCAACATACCGATAATATGGGTCACAGTTCGGTGATTAAGTCAGGTGACGTACAGCGCATGACGGCGGGCACGGGGGTGATGCATAGTGAAGTGAATGCATCAAAAACGGAAGATGTCCACCTGTTGCAAATTTGGATTTTGCCAGAACGCCTGCATTTGCCACCCGGTTACGAAGAAAAACATTTTTCGGCGAGCAAAAAATCAAACCAATGGTGTTTAATTGCG
>PHCL01000378.1 GCA_002842195.1 Betaproteobacteria bacterium HGW-Betaproteobacteria-20
CGTGGTACTGCTCTGCTACAACGGCTTGAGATTGCAAGCGCACAATTTGCTTATCCAACTCACGCAGAATATCTTCTACACGCGTTAAGTTTTCACGTGTGTCGCGTAAGCGTAGCTCGGTTTCACGCCGCCGCTCTTTATATTTGCTAATGCCAGCTGCTTCTTCTAAAAAAATCCGCAGTTCTTCAGGCTTGGCTTCTACAATGCGGTTGATGGTGTTTTGGCCAATAATGGCGTAAGCACGACCGCCCAACCCTGTACCTAAGAACAAATCGGCAACATCACGGCGGCGCACAACAGTGTTATTAATGTAGTAAGTTGAGCCTTTATCACGTTCGATAATGCGTTTAACTGAAATCTCTGCGTATTGACTCCACTCACCAGTTGCACCGCCTAAATTATTATCAAATATCAGCTCAACACTTGCACGCGAAATAGGCTTGCGATTGCCAGAACCGTTAAAAATGACCGCATCCATGCTATCGCCACGCATTTCTTTGGCTGATGATTCGCCCAGCACCCAACGTACAGATTCCATTACATTGGATTTTCCACAACCATTCGGACCAACCACGCCAACGCGCTGCCCGTGAATGTGCAGTGTTGTTGGGTCGACGAACGATTTGAAACCAGCAAGTTTTAAGTGTGTTAAACGCAAATTAGAAAGGTGACTTTAATGGATAACTACAGGTTTCGGTTAAAATAGTATAATAGCGTTTTTTTAGTAAAAACACCTTATGTCAGCACAAACAATTGGCGGAAAACCAACTACACAACCCACTAAAACGCTAGAAACGTTTGAGAACCCTAATCAAACCCGCGATTTTCATATACACATGGAAATCCCCGAGTTTACCTGTTTATGCCCAAAAACCGGGCAGCCGGATTTCGCAGTCATTTATTTAGATTACATTCCAGATCAAGTCTGCGTGGAACTTAAAAGCCTAAAGCTTTACATGTGGTCATTTCGCGATGAAGGCTGTTTTCATGAAGCCGTTACCAATAGTATATTAGATGACTTAGTCGCTGCCACGCAGCCGAAATTCATGCGCATCACAGCCAAATTCTATGTACGTGGCGGCGTATTTACTAATGTGGTTGCAGAGCATCGTAAAGCAGGCTGGAAACCATTGCCACGTGTTGATTTAATACAGTTTGACAACCAGTCAAATATACGCGGTTAACCCCGGGTTTAACGAACATAAGTTACAACTGTATGCAAATATTAGCGGCAATATTGTGAATAACCATTGACAATCCACTGCACCATCTTTATTATGGCGCCTCGCTGATACGGAAGTAATTAACAGCGAAAAAGATGTAGGTAAAGGGGGTATAGCTCAGCTGGGAGAGCGCTTGCATGGCATGCAAGAGGTCAGCGGTTCGATCCCGCTTACCTCCACCAAAAATAGCTTAAATCTAGTAATTCAGCTTAGAAATTTAAGTGTTTTGTAGTAAAATGTTGCACTTACCACATGCAAGTGAATGTGGTAATGAAATTCTTAGGTCCCCATCGTCTAGAGGCCTAGGACACCTCCCTTTCACGGAGGCGACCCGGGTTCGAATCCCGGTGGGGACGCCAATACAACCTTAACTGGTTGATTCGCAATA
>PHCL01000379.1 GCA_002842195.1 Betaproteobacteria bacterium HGW-Betaproteobacteria-20
TAACTCTGGACGACGTTTTAAAACCGCCGCATGCGTTGCGCCTGAATCAAACCAAACATCTAATGTATAAGTTACCTTTTTATATTCAGTTGCATCTGCGGGTGCATATTGTGCTAAAAAAGCCACACCATCTAAACTGAACCATGCCTCAACACCCTTTTCTTCAACCAGCAACGCGGCACGTTCTAACAAGTCCATTGTTTGTGGATGCGGCTCACCGGTTTCTTTATGCACAAAAAATGGCATCGGCACGCCCCAGTTACGCTGGCGTGAAACGCACCAATCAGGACGATTTTTAATCATCGCTTCCAGGCGCGCACGGCCCCAAGCCGGGAAGAATTCCGTTGCATCAACCGCTTGATTAGCATGCTCACGCAAGCTTGTACCAGATGCATCTTGTGCATTCATGCCGACAAACCACTGATGGGTAGCCAATTGCATCAACGGCGTTTTATGTCGCCAGCAATGTGGAAAGCTATGGTTTAATCGTACACTAGATAGCAATCTGCCGTTTTCTTGTAGCGTAGTCAAAATTACTTTGTTAGCCTCTTGACGAGTTAAACCGCGAATTGCTTCAAATTCCACTAACTCACTATTAAAAAATCTACCATCACCGCCCATTAAAATACGTGGTTTTTCGTTAGGAAAGTTAGCTTTCATTACAAGCCAATCGTCATTACCATGCGCAGCAGCAGTGTGTACCAAGCCTGTACCAGCGTCGGTGGTGACGTGTTCGCCACATATAATTGGTACTTGGCGGTTATCGAAGGGATGCTCAAGCATCATGCCTTTTAGTGCCGCCCCTTTACAATGAGCAATAACTAGCGCAGTTTCTTCCCCATAACGCTTAATAACATTACCTACTAAGTCTTGGGCCAACAACAATAAACCCTTGCTTGTCTGCACCAGTTCATAATCTACGTCTGGGTGAACACTCACAGCTTGGTTAGCGGGCAAAGTCCAAGGTGTAGTTGTCCAAATTACGGCGTACCTTTTTGCATTTGGTAGTTCTTGTAACCCAAAAATTTCTTTAAGATTAACTCTATCGCTAATAGGAAACCCAACATCAATCGCAGGCGAATTCACATCTTCGTATTCCACCTCCGCCTCAGCCAATGCGGAGCCGCAATCCACACACCAATACACAGGCTTGCTGCCTTGATAAAGATAACCATTTTCATAAATCTTGCCGAGCGCGCGCATAATGTCGGCTTCGGTTTTAAAATCCATCGTCAGATACGGGTTATCCCAATCTCCCAGCACGCCTAATCGGATAAAGTCTTTCTTTTGCCTTTCTACTTGCTCGGCAGCGTAGGCACGGCACAATTCACGAAACATGGCGGGGTCTATATTTTTACCATGATTTTTTTCCACCACCAATTCAATCGGCAAACCGTGACAATCCCAGCCAGGCACATAAGGCGCATCAAAACCGCTTAAAGTTTTAGATTTAATGATGATGTCTTTGAGGATTTTATTTACCGCGTGACCAATGTGAATATCACCGTTAGCATACGGCGGGCCATCATGCAGAATGAATTTGGTTTTACCCTTGCGTGATGCGCGAATACGCTCGTAAAGTTTTTTATCGGTCCATTGCTTC
>PHCL01000380.1 GCA_002842195.1 Betaproteobacteria bacterium HGW-Betaproteobacteria-20
TGCAGACAAAGTCGGCATACGTATTTCGCCAGTCAACCCATTCAACGATATGCGGGACAGCAATCCGCAGGCATTGTTTAATTATGTGGCCGATGCGCTTAACCAGTTTAATCTGGCCTATTTACACGTGGTAGAAGGTGGCATGGGCGGTGAGGAGCAGCCATTTGACTTTGCCGCTTTACGCAAACACTTTAAAGGTGCTTACATGGCTAATCTGGCTTATGATAAAGCGCGTGGCAATGCCGCCATCGCCAGCGGACATGCAGATGTGGTGGCTTTTGGTGTACCCTTTATTGCCAATCCGGATTTGGTGGAGCGCTATCGAGTGAACGCACCGCTTAACGAAGCTGATGGAAACACGTTTTATGGCGGCACTGAAAAAGGCTATACTGATTATCCTTTTTTGAAGGCTTAACTTAAGCGGTAAACGGTTCCGTTAGAATGACATCATTTTAATTTGATTATTTTAGGTTGAGATACATCATGAAAAAACCAGCGATTACCCAAGTGCCAATTAACGAAACGATTGCCAACCGCTGGAGTGGCCGCGCCTACGACGCAGGTAAATCAGTCAGCCATGTGCAAATTATTACCCTGCTCGAAGCGGCTCGTTGGGCGCCTTCATGCTTTGGTGACCAGCCCTGGCGATTTATAGTATGGGACAAATACGCAGACGCAGCCGCGTGGCAAAAAGCGTTTGATTGTCTTGTGCCAGGCAACCAGGATTGGGTGAAAGATGCACCGCTGCTTATGTTGGTATGTGCGGACAGTTTGTTTAATCACAACCAGACACCTAACCGCTGGGCACAATATGACACCGGTGCGGCGGCAGAAAACTTATGTTTACAAGCCAGCAGCATGGGCTTAATGGCGCACCAGATGGGCGGTTTTAATGCCGATAAAACACGCGAAAATTTTGCCATTCCCGCACAATTTACGCCAATGGCAATGCTTTGTGTGGGTTATGCGGCAGATATTACTACGCTGGAAGGTGATATATTAAATCGCGAAACCGCCACGCGTTCACGTCGGCCATTAAGCGAATTGTTTTTTGCCGAAAGTTGGGGGCAGCCAATTGAATGATGGTTTTTGCAAGGGTTGAAAATAACGCATTTTCGTTATAGCTAGTCCCATCAATAATGACAGTCACGTATTGTCTTTGGTAGGAGCGACGACCCGCCACGAAGCAATGGTGCAATCGCGACGGGTCGTCGCCCCTACCAACCGATTAGCTTGGTGTATCATGACTTTATTTTTGGAATTAGCTATAAATCAAACATGCCTTCCCATGTGATGCCATGAGAGCCTTGTAAATAAAGGCTCTCAGGGCATCGTTTTTCTCTCGAGAGATATAAAGCTAAGTTAAACGATGTTTGCATCTCTAATTTTATAAAATAAGTTGCATGGAAAGCGTCATAATCACAATTAAATTGTGGCGGAAACTTAACTTAATAACCTGCGTCTGCTACACTCTTGCTTCTTTAATAAATAAGCATTTAATTTAAGGCAAAATCATGGCTGTTGTTACACTTACCAAAGAAAATTTCAAAGAAACTATCGAAAAAAATGCGTTTGTGATTGTCGATTTCTGGGCACCCTGGTG
>PHCL01000381.1 GCA_002842195.1 Betaproteobacteria bacterium HGW-Betaproteobacteria-20
TGCTTACACCGAGTTTGTAAAAATCTACGGTGCGAAAGGTTTGGCGTACATCAAGATTAACGACATTACCAAACTCAATGAAGAGGGTCTGCAAAGCCCGATTGTTAAAAACATTCACGTTAAAGCCCTGCAAGCGATTATCGACCGCACCGGCGCACAAAATGGCGATATTGTATTCTTTGGTGCAGATAAATTAAAAGTGGTGAACGAAGCTTTAGGCGCGTTGCGTTTAAAAGTTGGTCACGATAAAGGCCATGTCGATGGACGTGCCTGGGCGCCATTGTGGGTGGTGGACTTCCCCATGTTTGAACATGACGAAGAAAATGACCGCTGGGCAGCATTGCACCATCCGTTCACTGCGCCAAAAGATGGCCATGAAGACCTGCTGGTTTCAAACCCCGGCGCATGTTTATCCAAAGCCTACGATATGGTGCTAAACGGCTGGGAAGTCGGCGGCGGTTCAGTGCGTATCCACAAACAAGACGTGCAGTCAAAAGTGTTCGATGCACTAAAAATCAGCAAAGAAGAAGCGCAAGAAAAATTCGGCTTCCTGCTCGATGCCCTGCAATACGGCGCACCACCGCACGGCGGCGTGGCCTTTGGCTTAGATAGGCTTGTTACTTTAATGACAGGCGCAGAATCCATCCGTGACGTGATTGCCTTCCCTAAAACCCAACGTGCACAATGTTTGATGACTAATGCGCCGAATGAGGTGGATGAAAAACAACTTCGTGAATTACACATTCGCGTTCGTTCACAAACTCCAGTGGCATAAATAATTATAAAGGCAGCAAAAGATGGCTATCCCAGATTTTCAGACACTTATGCTGCCTACCTTGAAAGCGCTTGGTGATGGCAATGAGCATCCATTCAAAGATGTGGTGGAGGTTCTGGCAACTGAATTCAAATTAACTCAAGAGGAATTGAGTGAGATGCTGCCAAGCCGGAGGGCACGTACTTTTTATAACAGAGTTGCATGGGCCAAATTCTATTTAAAAAAAGCTGGCTTAGTGGCTCAAACTAAAAGAAGTTATTTAAGCATTACGAAACTTGGCTTAGAAACTATTAAGTCAGAACTAAATTCTATTAGTGTAAAGTTTCTTGAGCAGTTTCCAGATTATATTAAATTTAAGGAAAGTGATTCAGCCGAGACTTTAGAGCAAGCTCAACCTTCCGACGGTGTTGTTAAAAATACACCAGAGGAAGTTTTAGAAGAAAACTATACTAAATTAAATTCGGCTTTAGCTATTGATTTACTTGATATAGTTAAATCTAGCTCACCAACATTTTTTGAAAGATTAGTCGTTAATCTCTTAGTTAGTATGGGTTACGGCGGAACCTTGGCCAACGCAGCGCGTGTCACTAAACGTAGTGGAGATGAAGGAATTGATGGGGTGATTGATGAAGACCGACTAGGTTTGGACTCAATTTATATTCAAGCCAAACGTTGGGAGGGTGTGGTCGGTCGCCCTGAAATTCAAAAGTTTGTTGGCGCACTTTCAGGACAGCGTGCTACCAAAGGTGTTTTCATTACTACATCAGACTTTACTAAAGAGGCATTAGAGTTTGTTAAAAACAACAATCATTATAAAGTCGTTT
>PHCL01000382.1 GCA_002842195.1 Betaproteobacteria bacterium HGW-Betaproteobacteria-20
AGAGGCAAATGGTGCAATCCTGCGCTATCAGGCCTTATCGCCGGGCAGCGCATTTATTCTTCAACTAAAAATGGCATAATAACGCATGACTCAAAAACAGACTTGCTTAATCGTTGATGACGAGGCGGATATTCGCGAACTGCTAGTGATGACACTGGAACGCATGGATATTGATACTTACAATGCAAGCTGTGTGGAAGAAGCAAAAATTTTACTCAAGCAACGTCAATATGCATTGTGCCTGACGGATATGCAGATGCCGGATGGCACCGGCCTGGATCTAGTTAATTACATCAATGAATTTCATACAGGGTTGCCCGTTGCTGTTATTACCGCGCATGCCAGTGCCGAAAATGCAGTATCTGCTCTCAAAGCCGGTGCTTTTGATTATTTAAGCAAGCCAATTTCATTAAAACAATTGCGACCAGTCATTGAATTCGCGCTCAAACTGACGAATAAAATCCATGCCAACCGCGAGAATACGCTGGAAATGATAGGCGATTCTGAGCCAATTCAGTATGTGCGGACGATGATTGCCAAATTAGCGCGTAACCAGGCACCGGTTTATATCTGCGGTGAATCCGGTAGCGGCAAAGAGTTAGCCGCTAAACTTATTCATAAAAATAGCGCACGGGGCGATGGCGCTTTTATTGCAGTAAACTGCGGGGCGATTCCTGAAAACCTGATGGAAAGTGAATTTTTTGGCTACAAAAAAGGGGCTTTTACAGGCGCTAATCAAGATAAACAAGGCCTGTTTCAAGCCGCCAATGGCGGTACTTTATTTTTGGATGAAGTCGCTGATTTGCCGCTACCCATGCAAGTAAAGCTATTACGTGCCATTCAGGAGAAAAAAGTCCGCATGGTAGGCGGCACAACTGAAGATACGGTAGATGTACGCATTATCAGCGCCACCCATAAAAACTTGGGGGAGATGATGGATGCCGGGCTATTCAGGCAAGATTTATACTACCGGCTGAATGTCATCCAGCTCAAAATGCCCGCATTGCGGGATCGCCCAGGTGACATCCCTTTATTGGCAAACTTGCTGCTGGCAAAGCATTGCGCTAATGCCAACATTACCGCGCCAAAAATTGATGATGCAACGCAGCAATACATGTCAGCATTACCGTTTGCGGGCAACGTGCGCGAACTGGAAAATATGCTGGAACGCGCGCTGGCGATGTGTGATGGGCAAACCATCACTATGGACGATTTAATGCACCAGGATGAGTTAAGGGTTGAACGCAGGGCAGTGCCAAGAGATGAGCCAAGTAATGAACCAAATATTAATCATCATAAAACTTCATTGACTAACACTGACCACTCGCTGGAAGTAAACTTGCCCGAATATCTGGAAGAAGTTGAAAAAAGAGCCATTACGCAGGCACTGGAAAAAACCCATCATAACAAAACTGCTGCCGCAAAATTGCTGGGGGTAAGCTTCCGCACTTTGCGCTATCGTTTAGAAAAACTAGGGTTTACTAAAGATAGCGATAGCGAAAAAGAAGAGGTATCAGATGAGGCCATTAAGGGCGGAAATTAAGCCGCTATTTTAATGCTTGCTCAGACTTAAAGGCGCTGG
>PHCL01000383.1 GCA_002842195.1 Betaproteobacteria bacterium HGW-Betaproteobacteria-20
GTTTGCTGACCCTGCAACCGCCGATTTAAGCGGGGGCGATGTGGTTTTTTTCGCTACGCCGCACGGTGTTGCCATGAGCCAAGCGCAAGCACTGTTAACTGCGAATGTTAAAGTGATTGATTTAGCGGCTGATTTTAGATTACAAGATACTGCCGTTTTTGAAAAATGGTACAAAATGCCACATTGCTGTGCTGATGTTTTAAAAGATGCGGTGTATGGCATTCCTGAACTTTATCGGGATAAAATTAAAAATGCCAAAGTCATTGGCAACCCGGGTTGTTACCCAACTACGGTTTTATTAGGTTTGGCACCATTGCTGGAGCATGGTCTGATTGATTTTTCAGTGCCAGTGATTGCGGATTCTAAATCAGGTGTTTCAGGTGCGGGCAGAAAAGCTGAAGTGACATCACTGTTTGCAGAAGCGGGTGATAACATGAAAGCCTACGCTGTTGCAGGGCATCGCCATCATCCAGAGATTCACGCACAGCTTAAACAGTTGGCTGGTGTTGATGTGCCATTTATTTTTGTGCCACATTTAATACCGATGATACGCGGCATGCTTTCTACCATTTACGTTAAACTGTCTGAAAAATCGAAAACGGTTGATTTGCAAACCTTGTTTGAGCAGCGTTACCAGCATGAGCGTTTTGTGGATGTATTGCCCGCAGGATTTTTGCCTGAAACACGCTCGGTCCGCGGTTCCAATCAAATTAGAATTGCCTTGCATAAGCAGACGGATACGGATTATTTAACGCTGGTAGTGGTGCAGGATAATTTAGTCAAGGGTGCTGCCGGTCAAGCCGTACAAAATATGAATATTATGTTTAATTTAGTTGAAAATACAGGTTTAGAAGTTGTGCCGCTATTACCATAAGCGGTGAAATTTTAATCAATGAAACCGGTAAGAAGAAATATTCGCAGGCACTTTGGCTTAACCGCAAAGCAGGTTGCGGTTCGCTCACGGCGTCCATGGTATTTTCAGTGGGCTATTGCAGCCTTGTTTGTGGCTGTGGGGTATCTGGTCGCATATTGGCAACTTACCGGCGGTGAAAATGTAGTGGCAAAGCTAAGGCAAGCCACACTTGAGAATCAAAGTTTGCAAACTAAGTTTATTCAGGTAGAGCAGCAGCTTAAAATTGAACAAGCTTCACAAACCAATCTCAATGAAGAGCTGAAGCTCGTGCATGATGAAAACATCAAGCTTAAAGAAGATTTATTATTCTATAAGAACATGGTGAGGCAGAAGCCGTAAACCTATATGATATTGCATAGAAAATATCAAGCTAACTGGCTAGGGTCGGAATTATTAGGATAGGAAATATAATGTTTTTTAAGAAAAGTAACAAAATTCAAAATAGCATTGATACGCTTGTGGGCGCGGATACGAGTGTTGAGGGCGACATTCATTTTTCTGGCGGCTTGCGGGTTGATGGTACGATTAAAGGCAATGTGAGTGAACCAAATGCCAGCCCAAGCACACTAATACTCAGTGAGTATGGGCGCATTGAAGGCACTGTCAGCGCTGCCAAAATTGTGGTTAACGGTAAAATCGTTGG
>PHCL01000384.1 GCA_002842195.1 Betaproteobacteria bacterium HGW-Betaproteobacteria-20
AATGGATGCCATACTTGCGACCGAATCCATTGATTTGCTGGTATTGGATTTAATGCTGCCTGGTGAAGACGGCTTATCTATTTGCCGCAGAATTCGCGGCGCTGGCGCCTTGTTGCCGATTGTAATGCTAACTGCTCGTGGTGATGAGGTCGATAGAATTATCGGGCTTGAAATGGGCGCGGATGATTACCTGCCCAAACCATTTAACCCGCGTGAACTACTAGCGCGTATCAATGCGGTCATGCGCAGACATGAACGGTTGCAACCGAGTGCGCCGGCTATCAACAGCGATACTGTATCGATAGGTGAATTTGTATTTAACGCCTCTACGCGTTCGCTCTCGCGAGATGGTACGCCCATCGCTATCACTAGCGGTGAATTTGCTTTACTTAAAGTCTTTGTAGACCATCCACGCCAGCCGCTTTCGCGCGATAGGCTCATGCAACTCGCACGTGGACGTGAATTGGACGTATTTGACCGCAGTATTGACGTACAAGTATCTCGTTTACGTAAGTTAATAGAACCAGATGCCGCCCACCCGCGCTATTTGCAAACTATGTGGGGCTTTGGTTATGTATTTATTCCTGATGGAAACGCGGATGAATAAATAAATGCGTGTAACGAATCACTAAGCCATCACACAGCATATCCCTTGAAAGTTCGTCTTTTACCTAAAACACTGCTGGCCAGAGTCATGCTGCTCATTGCAGTGTTGCTGGCTATCGGGCAGTTTGCCTCACTACAAATTTTTGAATACTTCGAGCGCGAGCCGCGTGCAGAAGCTACCGCCCTGCAAGCCGTCACCGTAGTAAATTACACGCGCGCAGCGCTCATTGCCTCGCAAGATAATCTGCGCCAGGCTTTACTCACCGAAATAACCGGCAAGGAAGGCGTGCGGGTTTACTATGCCGACTTTATGGAAGAAATTAAACCGCTGCCCGCCGACCCTTTCATCAACATGGTGGCAGAGAAAATCCGCGAACGCTTGGGCGTAGAAACCATCATTACCATCAATCATTATGGCATTGAAGGTCTTTGGATCAGCTTTAACATTGGCCAGGATGATTACTGGGTAGTTATCCTACGCGCGCATGTAGAGCGCCCTTTCCCTTGGCAATGGCTAGGTTGGGGAGCGCTGGTACTGGCCTTGTCGCTCGCTGGCGGCTACTTTATTGCAGCGCGTATTAACAGGCCGTTACGCTTACTGATGAATGCCGCAGACAGATTACGTAACGGCGAACACCCGGATAAACTTCCCGAGGGCAGCTTTGCAGAGCTGCAGGAAGTCAACAACACTTTTAACAAAATGGCCGATTCACTGGCTGAACTAGATGCTGAACGCACCTTGATTTTAGCCGGCGTTTCGCACGACATTCGCACGCCTCTGGCAAGGCTGCGCTTAGCGGTAGAAATGCTGCCGGATGATAGCTGTGCCAGCTATAAAAATGGCATGGTGGAAGATATTTCAGACATGAATAATATCATCCATCAATTTCTAGACTTTGTAAAAGGAGTAGAAGGCGAACCCACACAAATGGTCGATGTAAATGA
>PHCL01000385.1 GCA_002842195.1 Betaproteobacteria bacterium HGW-Betaproteobacteria-20
CGGATAGCGATGTGGATGTGTTTGACCGTGAGCGTGTGTTTATTGAGCGCAACATGATTCCATTGCTGAAAAAATTCCCGGCTTTAAAAATCGTGTTTGAGCATATCACCACTAAAGACGCGGCGGATTTTGTAACAGAAGCGTCGAGCAACGTGGCAGCGACCATTACAGTGCATCATTTATTGATGAACCGTAACGACATGTTTAAAGGTGGTATTCAGCCACACCATTATTGCTTGCCCATTTTAAAGCGTGAAGCGCATCGATTGGCTTTAATTGCAGCTGCAACATCAGGTAATGCTAAGTTTTTCTTAGGCACGGATAGTGCGCCGCATGCAAAGTCAACCAAAGAGAATGCCTGCGGCTGTGCGGGAATGTATACCGCGCATACGGCGATAGAGCTGTATGCAGAGGCGTTTGAAAACGTAGGGGCGCTGGATAAATTGGAGGGGTTCGCCAGTTTTTATGGCGCAGATTTTTATGGGTTGCCTAGGAATAAAACGCAGATTACGCTGGTTAAACAAAGCTGGATTGTGCCGGACAGTTTGCCGTTTGATGAGGATGTATTGGTGCCACTTCGGGCGGGGCAGAGTGTTGCGTGGAAAGTTATCTAGCTAAATTTTGAATTAAACGAATTCAGGAGTGGATTAATTAGCCGGCAACATAGCTAGATGCTGGTTGATGTTTATGGGAGCACAAAAAAATAAACCCCACGTTTCAGGTGAGGTTTTTGTGCTGATAATCAGCAATGCATTATTCGTAAATTAAACAGTTGCAGTATTTGCTTTACGACGACGTGCTGAAAAGCCTATCAATCCAAGACCAGCCAGCAACATTGCATAAGTTTCTGGTTCTGGTACAGCCGCAACGCTGATGCCACCTAAATATGAGCCACCTGGAGGCGTCTGAATCGCGTATTTGAAATTTACCTGATAATCGCCAGCACCTAACACATTGGTGAAGCTAAAGGGAGCAGTGGTATCCTGATCAATAAACGAAAAAGCAGGAGGCCCATTAACATCTAAAAGGTCTATACGAGAAAAACTGAAACCAAGTGGTAAGTTGTTAGCAAAAATGTTTACGCTGAAAGTATCTAGCAGACTAAAGTTAATCGTGTCAAAGTAATCTGGCCCGTCATTGTTGGACGAGGGTATGTTGAAGGGATTCTCAAACAAGTCGCCCGCTGTAAGGTTGCCAGCGTCAATAATCGCCGCATTTGCAGGATTGATGCTAAAACTGAACACCAGGGACGTAGCTACGGTTAAGAGTTTGATTGTATTTTTCATAATATTCCCCTGAGTTAATTGTGCGCTTGCACCACACTATCTGATAAATTAAACACAATCTATTCAGATTCTGACATCTTCTAGGAAAGCTATTGATGTCGCAATAGCCCGTTCGGGTTAGTGGATTTGTTGATTTTAATAATAGATTGGCTGGCAAGCGTAGCCTCAATGAAATGTATCAGAAAAAATGATAAGCACTACTAATGCCAGTAAAACTGGCAAGTGTTGCTAAACGGAATCGAGGGAGATTCATCTGCGATTCT
>PHCL01000386.1 GCA_002842195.1 Betaproteobacteria bacterium HGW-Betaproteobacteria-20
ATTGGCACTAAATGTTTTATTTTTTTTATCGCCAAACTGGTATAAATAATGCGATGGCTCCAGGCCGTTATGCCCGATGTTACCATCGCTGATTTGTAATAAATCCGGCATAAATAGTGCCATCAGGCCATTAGCCTGAATCAGGCTTTTTATTTGATACTCCTCGCCACTCGGCAGCACCTGGTACACCATGCTGGCTTTACCTGCGGGCTTACTAACAAGCACAGTCTCTTTGTCTGTATACAGGTCAAAATCTGTTTCAACATATTGGTAAACATCTTTATTTACGATGACATCGGTGGTTTCTGCCTGATTTTCAGCATCAGATGGTATGACTTGCTCCGGCTGAGTGATACTCTCCTCCACATCACTAGCAAATTATGAAACTTGCGGCAATGGCTCAGGCAAAGGTTCTGTCACTGGCAAAGATTCCGTAATTTCAGGTATTTCTGGTATGGGCGCTTCTTTTACAGGAGTTTCTGTTATAGGGATTTCTTTGATTTTGACTGGCTTGGATTTTGGTGGCGCCGACTCGGGTAGCGCCGCCTGTTTTATCACCGGCTTAGGCAGCACTAGCCGTGCTTCAATGACCTGCCGCTTTTCATTTAAGTCAGGCAAATCGAAATAAAATTCACCGACTAAAATAACATGCAATAAAAGTGACAAGGCCAATGCAAACGCCAGCCGCCAATAACCTGCGTCGCGCCATAAAGCCCTCAAACTAATCAATCTCGTTAATCCACATGTAGTTCGGTTAAAGTTTGCTCTAGTTTTGCACCGTCATCGTCCACCATTAAAAAACGTACCAATAAATAATTTTGCTCAGGCGCCAGCCACAGCTCTCTGGCTCCAATCTGGTCTTTTACCTGGCCTGACAATACCAGGTGTACCGTTTTATATTGTGTGTCTGCAACGCTCAGCAATGCTTGCGTTTCGTCGATTTGATATTGGTACGTCTTCAGTTTTTTACCGGTGGTGAGCTTAACGGTTACGCTATTGACAAGCGGTCTGGGTAAAAACATAAACTGATACGGATAACTGGCAAGGTCTTGCGTACCCGCACTTAAAGCGACATCCTGGTTGACGCCTTTTACCAGCATGCGTAATGTATTTTTCGGCCAGTCAAAGTCCGCAAATAAAGCTTTTTTACTATTACCTTGATGCAATTCAAAGTGCGCAGGCTTTAAGCCTTGCTTGGTCACAGTGCCGGTACTGGTCAACTTGCGAACACCTAACAAAGCATAGATGCCTACACCTTTGGTGCTACTTTCAACCGTATAAGTGTTGCCAGTGACCACATACTGCTCACTTATATTGGCAAAAGCTTGACCATCTTTTGTAACCACATAGTTAGCTTGAATGCGCTTTGGTAACGCTTCTTGCTGCGCTGCAAAAACGCTCGAAGACATAAAGAAAAACGCCAAGCTTAACATTCTAAAGTAACTAAAGGGCACCTCTATTAATTCAATTTTCGTTGTCATACGTCGTTACTCACAAAAAATTACTCCTTATATATCAAACATATACCGCGTCATAATTTTTTATTC
>PHCL01000387.1 GCA_002842195.1 Betaproteobacteria bacterium HGW-Betaproteobacteria-20
CCGCCAGTCTAAATTTATCACATACCGCATCTTTAATTTTTAAAGTAGCAAACTCCAGGCTCTTAAGCGGGCATTTAACCCCTGTGACTTTGACCATAAAATCATGTTTCACATCGAACCATTGCGACCAGTTAAGTTTGTAAGCGGCTTCAAATAAATCTTCTTCATTCAAGTACTTACCGCGTGCTACTTGCCACAGAATACGCGTAGCGATGCGTGAATGCAGGTTTGCCGCGTAGCACACGGCCCAATCACCATCAAAGCTCACGCCACCGTCCGTGAGCTTGATTGACTTAGCTTTAACTGCTTGCAGCTCTTCGGCAAGCAACTGCTCCAGACCTCGCGGGCAAGTGGCAAAATATCGGTTAGGTATCATCTTATAGGCTTCAATATTGGTTAAGTTTCTGGGTTTATTAAATGTCCAGACCCGTTACATTTCTGGGCAGGAATAGCCTGTTACTACTACTGGGGTTATGTTCTGCAAGTTTTTCCACGAACTGTAAAAACTCGATTTTGTGGGTTTTTTCCAGTATTTTCGCGCGCTCACGCAAGCTTGCTAAGCGTAAATCCGCAGGCTCACGCTTAAAGCCAAAAACTGCAATATTACCCGGTTTGCCCGTGGGCAAGATGAGCACCATGCCATTAAAACTCTGCTCAATACGCTGTAAATATACATCAAACTTTTTGTCGCTGCCCCATAAGTTAATCGTCAGTATGCCGTCACTTTTCAGGCTATTGGCACATTGATCAAAAAAATCCTGGCTGCAAAAATCAGGCGGAATACCGTTGCTATCAAACGCATCTATCATCAGCACATCGGCAGTATCATTATTATCAGCCAAATACTGCAATCCGTCGCCTTCAATCACCTCTAGATGCAGGTCATTTTCCGGCAGGTAAAACTGGCTGCGCGCCACTTGTATGATTTTGGGGTTTATCTCTACAATTTTACTGACAAGCTCCGGACAATAAGCGTGGATATACTTGGCAATCGACCCTCCGCCCAAGCCTATCGCCAATACCTGTTTCAGGGTCGTGCTGAACAGCAAAAAACACATCATGCCGCGCGTGTAGGTGAGTTCCAGCGCAAACGGGTCACGTATGCGCATGGCGCTTTGTATGGTGATCGAGCCTAAATGTAACGAGCGCACGCCGTCAGTTTCGCTCACATCGACTGAGTCACCCATGACTGCCTTCATCAAATGCCTGGCTACGCGAAACATTAAGCAGAAATCTCTTCATTTGGGTTACTGATAACCGGATGGCTAACTTCCGCAACTGCTTTTGCTTCAGCATCTGCTTTATCGCCAGCCAGCAAATCTTCAGCAAAAACACCCTCTTCATCAATCACCAAAGCCTCGGTAGAAACTGGTTCTTCTTCCAGCACGCCCATAAACCTGGTGCGTAATTCCATGAGCAAGGTATCTACCTCCACCACCTGCAAATTCACGCGCGTGCCAGGTTTTAGTTCCGGCAGGCCATAGACCTTTGTCATATAAGGCGGGTTATCCAAACGCACCAGATTTTCACGCCAAACTGTGGC
>PHCL01000388.1 GCA_002842195.1 Betaproteobacteria bacterium HGW-Betaproteobacteria-20
CCGTAACAATAACAATGCCTTCAGGGCGCGTCATCATCATGCGCAACTCGTCTAAAGTTTCTGCACGTAACCCCATGCGCTCCATTGGAATAATGGATTTTTCACGGTCCAACACGCGCAATACAATATTTTCGCCATTAATGGTAGGGTGGCTAGAAACCCGAAAATCAATCGGACGTCCGCATAAATTCATACTCAAACGGCCATCCTGCGGAGCGCGAGTTTCTGCAATATCCATGCCGCTGACTACTTTAAGGCGCACCACCACGCCACCCCAGTAACTTTTATGCAAACTGCGTACTTGATGTAATACACCATCAATTCTGTAACGGATGCGTAAAAAAGCATACTCAGGTTCAAAGTGGATATCAGAGGCGCCTCGCTTAACAGCATCCATCAATAACGCACCCACCAAACGCACTACGGGCTGCGTGTAACCATCACCATCTTCGCTTAAACTATTGTAATCAATTTCACCCGTTTCAATTTCACGCAAAATGCCATCAACAGATAATTCATAGCCATAAAAATGGTCTATATATTCTTCTAGCTGCGCCTCAGCTGCAAGTAGCGGCCTAATTTGAATGCGCCCACCTAGCATCGCCCGCAGTTGGTCTAACGCCACCACGTTAAACATATCGGCCATGGCGATGACTAGGGTTTTAGTCGACTCTTCATAGGCCATTGGCAATAAATGATAACGACGTGCAAAGTCTTGCGGCACCAACTGCAAGGCCTCTATATCGGCAGCAATGGTTGATAAATCAACGCTTTCATAGCCTATCTTTTCAGCAATGACATCGCGTACTGTGGCCTCTGTGACAAAACCTAAAAGCACCAACTGGCGACCTAACGGCAAATTACTTTGCTCCTGCTCAGTCAGCGCAATGCGTAGCTGATCCTGGCTAATCAGCCCTTGTAAAATCATTAGTTCGCCAAGGCGAGGTTTACGCCGCTGCTCAGCCATTAAGTTCTTCCTGGTTTAACAAGATTATTTTTGTGTATATTGTTTTTATCATTTAAGTAAAAATTGTAAAAGCCCTGCTCCTACATGCCTATCGTAACGCACGGATTCTATCCTCCAACTGCACCCTATCAGGACTAGACCCGCCAGATTCATTCAGCAACTCCAAGGCTCTTTGATACTGCTTTAACGCAAGCCCGGATTTACCTAATTGATCTAAACTAATCGCCAAGTTAAATGCATAATCAGCATTGCTGGGTGCAAGTCGGCTTGCCTCAAAATAGGACTGCTGTGCAGAAGGCCATTGACCTTGCTCTGCATACAAATTACCCAAAGCTGCATGCAGGTTTGCCGCATCAGGCTGTTGTGCCAGCATATTTTTAATACGGCTTTCTGTACCAACTATATCATTATTGGCTTGTAAGTTGACCATTGCCGACTTGGCTATAGTATTTCTGGGCTCAATTTCCAACACCTTTTGATACCATCCCGCAGCATCGGCATCGCGGCCCTGTCGCTGTGCAATCGCTGCCATACCCAATAATGCATCAACATTGCGCACATCAC
>PHCL01000389.1 GCA_002842195.1 Betaproteobacteria bacterium HGW-Betaproteobacteria-20
GTACGGGTTGGGCGGCTTTTCTCTATGATGCGTTCAGTAACTTCTAAATGGGACTGTTTCATAATTAATACTCTACTCAGATAACTGACTTAACTTGCGGAACCTAGTAAAGAATACTTACTAAGTGAAAAAATACTAAGCTTGATTATCGCTAAACTAAGCCACACCGTCAAATAAAAGACGTTGATATGACCGCTTGTTTAACAAAAACTAAATTGTATTTAATCTACATCAAATCATTTCTTGGTGACCAACACGTCTTCCATCATCAAATACTCTAAATCGCAGCCAAAAAACATATTAAGGGCATCGGTTGGTGAGCAAATCATAGGCTCTCCACGGCGATTTAGCGAGGTGTTTAATACCACGGGTATGCCACGCAATTTTTCCAGATGTTCGATTAACTCGTAGTAACGCGGGTTGGTTTCGCGCGTGACTACTTGCGCACGGGCAGTACCATCTTCATGCACAACTTCAGGAATACGAGATTTCCAGGTGTCATTCACATCAAAGGTAAATGTCATGTAGGGTGCAGGATGTTCCGTTTGTAAAATATCCACCGCAACCCGGTCCAACATGCTTGGGCAAAATGGCCGCCAGCGCTCACGATATTTAATTTGCGCATTGATGCGATCTGCCACGCCCGGGTAGCTTGGGTCACCCAAAATACTGCGACAACCTAGCGAACGTGGGCCAAACTCCATGCGACCTTGCAACCACGCGAGCGGATTGCCACTTGCTAACAACTCGGCGCCTTTTTGTGCAGCATTTGCTACGCGCGTGAAAACAGGTTTTTCATGATGGGCTTCACAGGCGGCGATACATTCTTCAGTAGTATAGGCTGGGCCTAAATAAGCGTGTTCCATTTTTTGAATCGTATCGCCCGCTAAATATGCGGCATAAGTGGCAGCGCCTAATGAAGTGCCATTATCTCCGGAAGCAGGTTGCACAAATAGTTCTTTAACATGCGGCATGGCAATAATACGCTGATTTAATTTCACATTGAGTGCAACGCCACCTGCCATGGCAATACGACCAGTTTCTTTGATGATATCGCCTAGATAATAATCAATCATCTTTAACGCAACGTCCTCTAATAAAGCTTGTACTGACGCTGCATAGTGAATGTACGGGTCATCTATCTCGTCGCCATGACGTTTAGGGCCCAGCCACTCAATAAGCTCCGGCGTGAAATAATATCCTTTATCGTTTTCTTTGTAGCGGCGCAAACCAACCACATTCACCAGTTTGGTGTTGACGCGTAGCTCGCCATTTTCAAACGTCACTAAGCGTGATAAATCATACTTACTGGCATCGCCATACGGCGCCATGCCCATTACCTTAAACTCGCCATCCAGCATATCGAAACCGAGATATTCGGTAATCGCGCCATACATGCCACCTAGCGAATCAGGATCATAGAACTCCTTGATTTTATGTATGACGCCATTTTCTCCATAACCAAAAAAAGTCGTGGCATACTCGCCTTTGCCATCTATGCCGACAATAGCGGTTTTTTCTTTAAAGCCAC
>PHCL01000009.1 GCA_002842195.1 Betaproteobacteria bacterium HGW-Betaproteobacteria-20
TGCGGCAGGCGATTGTTCCAGTTTATACGCATCCCCTAATGCCTGAATAAAATCAGTTGGGGGATAGTACGAAATGTACTGCAAAGCATCGGCAATACTTTGAATGAAGTCGGCTTGTTTAATTACTGTCATCTTGATGACTTCGCGATCGCTATTTTAGGGCTAATATCTTTACGCAAAATTTTACCATTTTTGGTGCGCGGCAAATCATTTACCAGATAGACGGTTTTAGGCGTTTTGTAAGCGGCTAAATGTTGTTTACCGTAAGCCAACAAATCATCCGGGCTGGCACTTGTGTCCGGTTTTAGAATTACATAAATCACCACCAGCAACTTGTCTTTTTCAATTTCCTCGCCTACCGCCGCACAATCGGCGACATCTGGATGATTTTTATATACACGTTCTATCTCGTAAGGCGATACGCGGTAGCCAAAACTTTTGATAATGTCATCTTTACGGCCTAAAAACCAAATGTAGCCGTCAGCATCGTATTTAGCATAATCACCAGTAAAGAAATAGTTGTCATGTTTGTATTTTGCGGTTTCTTCGGCCAAATTCCAATAGCTTAAAAATAAGCCAGGGTCATTGTCCGGCACGCTAATCATGCCCTCTTCACCATTTTTCACTTCTTCTAAACTATCAGGATTGAGTAGTTTGATGTGGTGTCCAGGTTGTGGAAATCCTGCAGAACCCGGGCGAATTGGCCTGAATTTACTTTGACTTAAGTAATACGAAAACTCACTCATACCCACCGCTTCGTATATATCAAACTTAAAACGCGCTTTCCATTGGCTTAATACCTCATCGGACAAATGCTCGCCGGCACTCATATAGTGGCGTAGGCTCGGTATTTCTGCTTGAGTCGCTTCTGTTTTTTGCAGAATTTGACGGTAAATAGTTGGCACGCCAATAAAAATGGTTGCCTGGTGTTTCTGAATAAGATTTAACCAGGTTTGCGCATCGTTTTTACCTTCATGCACGATGACAGTTTTCCCTAAATATAGCGGATCCATCAGGCCTGAACCTAATACGTAAGTCCAATTAAACTTGCCTGAGTGCATGATGCGGTCACTAACACTCGCATTTTTTGTCTCCTCGGCGTAATTAAACCAATATTGCGCTGCAGGCTGACGACCAAGCAAGGCACGGTGGGCATGCAGTACGCCTTTAGGGAATCCGGTGGTTCCTGAAGTATAGACCAAATAGGCAGGATCATCGGCTCTACTGTTATACGGGCTGTCACACTTATGAATGACGCTTAAACAATTTTCTATACTCAGCACATTTAAGCAACCATGCGGCTGTGTATGCGTAGTCTGCGATAGCAGTATGTGCGATAAATTGGGCAAGTCACGCAGACTTTCTACCAGTTGCTCTTCCATAGTTACCCAAGCTTTTGCATCGGTAACCAGTGCCGCTGCTCCCGAATCTTTGGCCAAATAAATGACTTCTTCTGCAGTTAATAAAGTTGAAGTTGGGACCGCAATCGCGCCCATTTTCATGGCACCCAGAAACGCGATTGGATAATCTATACTGTTCGGCAAACGAATTAATACGCGCTCACCAACTTTTACTTTTAAGTTACGCAGCAGTTGTGCAAATTGATCGGTTTTACGCGCAAGCTCGGCAAATGTAATCTGTGAAGTACCCAGTACATCATCTTCGACTATCATGGCAATGTTGTCTGACTGCACTGTGCCCAGGTGTCTATCGCTGCATGCCACACCTATATTGAAGTAGCTGGGGATATTCCAAATCCATTCTGGAAATTCTTTAAATTTTCGTGTCATTTAACTTTTATCATTTCATTATTTAACAATGGTCCGAATCTGTCACTGCGGACTTGGCCCGCAATCCAACTAACCTCATAAGATTCTGACTTTCGTCAGCATGACAGTACTATAGAGTCTCACAGCAATACCCCGTATGGCCAGTTTTGACGTATCACTTGCGCAGGCAATAATTCCAGCACTTGCAGCGCAAAATCTTTGTCTTCTGGCGTAATTGCACGTAGCGCATACGCACGTAGCAGAGTTTGCAAAGCTTTTCCAAACATCGGCGGATCCAGCATTTCGCCTTCAAACTTAATGGCACCGCCATGCAAGGCGTCTGCCTCAATCGCGGCTTTTAAAATTCGCACCTTTTGGCTCACTTCTGTGGGCGACGGCGTGTAAGCCGTTTTGCATAAATGAATATGCCCTGGGTGAATAACCTGCTTACCGGTAAGCCCCATTGCGGCTTCTTGACAGGCATGCTTGTACACAATACGGGATTCGTTATCACCATGTAAATCCAGCCAGCGGCGTACATCATGCGGCTCTAAATAACTATCCGGCATAATATTGGCACCAATTAATGTTTCAACACCGCCAATCACGCCTTTGCCTGCAATACGCGCCTCAAACATCAACTGATTCATATAAAACTGCAGCTCATCCATCCAGTTTTCTGGCGTGATGTGGATTCCCATTGCTTTAGAAAAGTCATGTATTCCGAATACTACATGCTTAACTGTGCTGTATTGCATGAGTTCTGGCGCAATTTTGAGTGATTTTGGGTGCTCAATAATTGGCTGAATAGTGATATTGGGGTTAAATTCCAGCAAAAAACTGGATAAATCACGCACTTCAGCTGCGCCGTAAGCCTCACCCGCTTTTGCCAGCATAATCACATCGATATAGTCGGCCATATCACTCACTAACTGCATGTCTAGCTCGTATTCATCAGTACGAAATGAATTAGCGCGGATAGCAATCGTCACGTTAGGGTTCACTTTGCGTAACGCTGGCAGCTCTAACCTTAGTAAATCCCTGCTCATGGTTTTCTGACGGCAACCGTCTTCAAGGTCAAAAATCAGTGTATGCGCATTCGTGTTATACGCATGCTTTTTCATACGTGCAGAGGCTTGGCTTAAATCTTCATAAATACCCAGCGCAGGTGCGTATTTTACCGGTGGGTAATACAGCTGAATGCCTGGCCAGTTATCACCAAGCATGGCACTGTTGGTATAGCACTTGATTTTTCCATTATTCATATTGATATTTTTTTCATTTTTGAGTGTGTTGTGCATATTAAACTTTCACTTAACTTTGTCTTAATTTGGCTGCCACTTTTTCTATCGCTACTGCATCCAGTTGCTTAGTAGATGAAACTTTAATACTTGTTAGTGCTTTTCTTGCGGTCACTACATCTAAAAATTCGTTATCTGGTAAATCTAACAAATAGTCAAAAGCCAACAGTTCCTGAGCACTTAAATCTGTTAAGTGATTTTCAGAAAACCGTTGCAATATAATATCCAGCTCTAACAATCCGCGCCGACAACGCCAGCTTAAGCGTCGCACTTCTTCGTCTGTCATATTTTTAGTGTCGGACATATGGTTATCTCGTTACATTTTTTCTATAGTCTAATGACTGCACACTAACAACTCAAACCGCCTTAATCTCAATCCGCTTCTTCACATTATTTTTATGTTCTCGTGCCTGCTCAAATTTAAGGTCTTTAATTTTAGCGATAGCAGCATTGGGATTAAGCTTTTTCGGGCAAACCTCAACGCAGTTCATAATATTATGGCAACGATACAAACGATCCGGCTCTTCTAGATTCTCTAAGCGCTCGTCTAGGGCCTGATCACGGCTATCCACCATAAAGCGATAAGCCTGCATTAAGCCTGCAGGGCCTACAAACGTTTCCGGATTCCACCAAAAAGACGGGCAAGAGGTCGTGCACGCGCCGCATAAAATACATTCATACAAGCCATCCAGCTTGGCGCGATCTTCTGGTGACTGCAAACGTTCATTTTCTGGCACAGGGTCGTTATTCACCAAGTAAGGCTTAACGGAGTTGTAATGTTCAAAAAATTGCGTCATATCAACCACCAAATCGCGAATCACCGGTAAGCCCGGCATAGGGCGCAGCACAACTGGCTCTTGTAATTCAGATAACTTGGTAATACAAGCCAGGCCATTTTTACCGTTGATATTCATACTATCTGAGCCACACACACCTTCGCGGCACGATTTACGCAAGCTTAAGCTATCGTCTAAATCTTTAATGCGAATAAGCGCATCCAACAGCATTTGGTCACCATCCCCCAGTGCAATGTCGTAATCCTGCATATACGGTTTTTTATCTACATCTGGGTTGTAACGATATATTGAGAATTTCATGTGCTTATCTCTTGATTTCATATTTTGTGCTTAATAAACACGTGCTTTTGGTTCAAAGCTCTCAACCGTCTGCGGTTTTAAGCGCACTGGTTTGTAGCTCAAACGGTTGCCTTCACGGTAATACAATGAATGTTTTAGCCAGTTTTTATCATCGCGCTCTGCAAAATCCTCTCGCGCATGCGCACCACGGCTTTCATGGCGGGCTTCGGCTGCATGCATGGTTGCCAAAGCCACCTCAACCAAATTATCAAGCTCTAGCGCCTCTACCCTCGCGGTGTTAAAAACCTGACTTTTGTCTTTAATCATAGTATTTTTTGCGCGCTCCGCCACTTGGTTTATTTCATTCACACCCGCTTGCAATAACTCAGGGAAGCGGAACACGCCACAATGTCTTTGCATGGTTTCACGTAAAGTTGCGCCTACGTCTTTCACGGTCTCGCCCTGCGTTTGAGCGTCTAAACGACTCAAACGTGCTAATGTTTTATCAGCGGCATCCGCTGGCAAGGGTTTATGTGTATTGTCTTTTCTGACCTCCTCTACCATTTTGTCGCCAGCCGCACGGCCGAACACCACTAAATCCAACAATGAGTTTGAACCCAGCCGGTTAGCCCCATGCACAGAAACACAAGCACATTCACCCACAGCATATAAGCCATTCACCACCGATTGCCCGCCATTTGCATCGGGCACAACCACTTGACCTTGTAAGTTAGTCGGAATACCACCCATCATGTAGTGCGCAGTTGGCACAATGGGGATTGGGTCATAGACAGGATCAACATTAGCGAAGGTTTTTGCAATTTCACGAATACCAGGTAACTTATCGTTAATCAGCGCTTCGCCTAAATGGTCCAATTTCAGATACACCGCATCTTTATTTTTACCCACACCGCGACCTTCTTTAATCTCGGTGGCGGTAGCGCGCGAAACCACATCGCGGCTGGCTAAATCCTTAGCATGTGGCGCATAACGTTCCATAAATCGCTCCCCTAGCGAATTCACCAAATAGCCGCCCTCGCCACGCACGCCTTCCGTAATCAGTACACCTGCATTCAGCACGCCAGTTGGGTGGAATTGCCAAAACTCCATGTCTTGTAACGGGATGTTGGCGCGTGCCGCCATGCCTAAGCCGTCACCTGTATTGATAAAAGCATTAGTGCTGGCTTTGAATATACGTCCTGCTCCGCCGGTAGCCAACATAGTCGCTTTAGCGCGGATGCAGCGCACTTCACCTGTTTCAATCTCTAACGCCATCACGCCAAGCACATCACCATCAGCATCTTTTAATAAATCCAGTGCCAGCCATTCTACAAAAAACTGGGTGTTCGATTGAATATTGCGCTGGTATAAAGTGTGTAACATGGCGTGGCCTGTTCTATCCGCTACTGCACATGTCCGTGAAATGGCACTTTCACCGAAGTTTTGCGTCATACCGCCAAACGGGCGCTGGAATATTTTGCCATTCTCCAACCGGTCAAACGGCATGCCAAAATGCTCAAGCTCGTAAATTGCGGCGGCAGCGTTTTTACACATAAACTCAATCGCATCCTGGTCACCCAAATAATCTGAACCTTTGATGGTGTCGTACATATGCCATAACCATTTATCATCCGCCACATTACCCAGTGCCGCAGCAATACCGCCCTGCGCAGCAACAGTATGTGAGCGAGTTGGAAACACCTTAGATAAAACAGCCACTTTTAAGCCAGACTGCGCCAACTGTAATGACGCGCGTAAGCCCGCGCCACCACCACCTACTACTAAAGCATCAAATGTTAATGTTGATAACGCCATCTTTAAACCTTAAATAGTTAATCTAACGAACTAAAAATAACCAACTCGCCCATGCGATATACGCCCACAAGAGGGTAGCTAATAGCTTGAGTAGCACCACGCGTATATCGTAGTCTGGCACATAATCTTTAAACACATCGCGCACACCCAACCAAGCGTGGACGGACAAACAAATCCAAAATAACCAGCTGGCAATACGAAACCAAATTGGTTGAAAAAAGCTAAGCCACTCTTCATATACTGCTGGCTGTAAAATGATGATGCGCACTAGCAACATGATGCTGTAAGCCGCCATTGCAAAGGCGGTTAATCGCTGCATGAGCCATGCACGCATGCCCGGGTAACGTTTGGTTAGCAGATCAATTACCATGATTTAAAACCACAATTTAAGCGCCACTATGAAGGTTGCAAGCGCACCTAACACCAAAGTCACTTTGCTGGTATAACGCGCTTTCATTAGCGTGGTCATCCAATGCACATCCATTGCCAGGTGTCTTATGCCTGCGAAAAAGTGATGAAAAAAAGCCCATGCCAACCCAAGAAGCATGAGCTTTGTAAAAGGTGAATGCAATATCGATACTACCATTTCAAAATGCTGCGCCGAACTTAGCGATAGTTGTAATAACAACAAAATAGCCGGCAAGATTAAAAATAAAATGCAGCCCGTAGCTCTATGCAAAATAGATACCAGCGCGTTAATCGGCAACCTGATTGTTGTCAGATTAAGATTTTTCGGTCTATTTTTTTGTTTAGCTTCGCTTTTAATTTTTGGTTCATTATTTTGCATGTTATATCTACTTACTCTTTAGCCTGTTGCAATCTTGCCGCATCCGCTACCGCACCCGACACGCGCGCTAGCAGGCGCTTGTCAAACGGCTTTGGAATAATATATTCGCGGCCAAAACTTAAACTCGTTAAGTTATAGGCTTGCAGCACATCTGCCGGCACAGGCTCGCGTGCAAGTTCAGCTAATGCATGTGCTGCGGCAATTTGCATTGCATCGGTAATTTGTTTAGCTTTTGCATCCAAAGCACCACGAAACAAGTAAGGAAAGCACAGCGCATTATTCACTTGGTTTGGAAAATCTGAACGGCCAGTCGCCATTAAAATATCATCACGTACCGCATGCGCTAAATCAGGTAGTATTTCAGGGTCCGGATTTGCCAGCGCAAATACTACTGGTTTTGACGCCATCAGTTTAAGCAACTCCGGCGACAATGCATTTGCGGCGGAAACGCCAATAAATACATCGGCTTGCGGCATTACATCAGCCAAAGTTTTAGCATCACTCGGAGCAACAGCTAAGTGACGATTATTGTCATGTAAGTCAACGCGTGACGTATCCAGCACACCTGATTTATCCACCATAGTGATGCTGGTAGCACCCATTAACTTGAGCAATCTTGCACAGGAACATCCCGCCGCACCAGCCCCGAGAAAAACTATTTTTGCGGTTGGTAAGGTTTTTCCTTGTAGCGCTAAGGCATTAGATAATGCCGCAGCCACAATAACTGCCGTACCATGCTGATCATCATGGAACACGGGGATATCCAGGCGTTTTTTAAGCTCGTTTTCAATATAAAAACAATGTGGGGCAGCGATGTCTTCTAGATTAATACCGCCAAAGGTCGGCGCAATATTCACCACAGTCTGAATAAATTCATCAGGCGTTTTGGCATTAATTTCAATATCAAACACATCTATGCCCGCAAAGTGCTTAAACAAAACTGCCTTGCCTTCCATCACCGGCTTACTGGCCAGTGCACCCATATTGCCCAAACCCAACACCGCTGAGCCATCTGTAATTACAGCAACTAAATTACCTTTATTGGTGTATTTATAGGCCTTAGTTGGATCTGCATAGATCTCACGCACAGGCGCCGCCACACCTGGCGTGTAGGTCAGCGATAAATCATCTTGCGTAGCACAGGGCTTGGATGATTCAACCGAAAGTTTTCCCGGCCTGGGAAATTCGTGATAATCAAGCGCGCGTTTATTTAGATCATCCATTTGTTTTTTTGCCTTTATAACATCACCGTAAAATTACAAGTGCTTTTCAAAATGCGTAATGGTAAGAAGAAAGGTAAGCACAAACTGTACTAACAGTACGGCAAGCCAGTATTTGGCTTGTCCGTGGAATACACCAACTGAAGTTGGTTATTCGCACGCCAAGCGCAACCTGACGCTGCTAGTGTGTATTTTAAATGCACTACTCAAGCTCGTTCATATAATGATGATTATCCGTCACGCACAACCCCAAGCGCCATTCCATTGGTTTGTCGCCATAAGTAAAAGATACGCGCTCTATACTTAACAGGGGATTACCTTCTTTCAAACCTAGCGCTTTAGCTACCTCACCAGTTGCGGCAACCGCTTTTAAACGCTCCTCTGCACGTATCATACGTATACCAAAATCCGACTCATACAAGCTATACATAGAACCGTTTCTTTCTTCTACTCGCATACCGTTTAAGCCTTTAAATGAACTTGCAGGCACTACAATATGGTCATAAATGAGCGGCCTGCCCGAAAATGTCAGCAAGCGTTTTATTTCTATCGTGGTTGCACCGGCTTTTACATCTAACATCTGCCCCATACGCACATCCGCCTTACCTTTTGTGCATGAAATAAACTCATTCTTTAATAATTCCTTTTGCCCATCTACAGAAGTCAGCCGTAGAAAACGCAGCTTAATAACGTCTGCACTATGTGTGGCGACAAACGTACCTTTACCCTGACGGCGAATCAAAATATTTTCAGTTGCCAAAGCATCAATCGCCTTGCGTACAGTACCTTGACTTACCTTATAACGGCCAGCCAATTCAATTTCACTTGGAATCATATCGCCAGGTCGCCATTCGCCGCCGATTAAACTCTGCGTAAGCAACACTTTGATTTGATCATATAGTGGTTTGTAACTAGGTGAGTTGTATTGTTTGTCTATCATAATAAATTTGCCGCCTGAAACGCTAAATTACATTAAGCATATTTATAACATGCCGATTCCAAATAGTCTAGTGTTTTATATCTTATATAAGATGTAAAATATAAGATATAGGTTGACAGTTTTAAATATCCCTCTATATAATCAAAAAAACCTCATTTACTATTTTTAAAAATCGGCACTCAAGCCCATACATAAGGTATACGAATGAATCAATATTTTCGCCCTCGCCGTTCTATGCTTTACGTGCCAGGTTGCAATACGCATTATTTAGAACGTGCGCGCACCTTGCCTGCGGATTCTGTCATTCTAGACTTAGGTGACCCTATCCTCGTGGAATGTAAAGAAGAATCACGTGACAATGTCGTGCGCTTTGTCAATGAAGGTGGTTATGGCCCGCGTGAAGTTGTCGTGCGTGTGAACGACCTTATTTCGCAATGGGGTCCTGATGATATTAAAGCTGTCGCAAAAATAAAAGTCGATGCAGTATTGTTCCCTAACATTGAATCACGTGAAGATGTGCTTACCGCACTCTCACTGCTTGATGCGGCGGGTGGAGCTCATTTACCTATCATGGTGATGATAGAAAGCCCTATAGCTGTGCTTAATGCTAAAGAAATTGCCAGCGCATCAGATCGCATTGTGTGTATGGTCATCGCGACCTCCGACCTGATTTCCCAGTTGCATGCGCGCGTTACGCATGAGCGTCTGGCCATTTTAACCTCGCTGTCTTTAGTAGTGCTAGCTGCACGCGCTTATGGCCACGCCGTGGTAGATGGCATTACCAGCGACTTCAAAAATATGTATTCTTTTGAATATGCGTGCCGCCTCGGTCGCGATATGGGCTTTGATGGGAAATCGCTGGTACATCCAGCACAGTTACCCTACAGCAACGATGCATATACACCGCATGCAACCGAAGTTGCGAATGCCCGTGAAATTATTTCCGCACTAAAAGCCGCCAACGAGGCAGGAAAAGGGACCGTTGTAGTGAACGACAAATTAGTAGAGCGCCATCATGTAAGAGCAGCTGAACGGCTATTAAAACTAAGTGAAATGATTATAACGCTGGGAAAAAATGATGGCTCAAACAAATAAAACCACAGAGAGTATCAATAAAATTACCGGTGGCAATTACTATGAGGATTTTCACCTCAACCAAGTGATTCAACACGCCACGCCACGCACAATCACGGCTGGCGATTGTGCGCTGTATATTGCACTTACAGGTTCACGTAACCCTTTGCATTGTAGCGAACCTTTTGCACAATCACTGGGTTATAAAACAACGCCTGTAGATGATTTACTGGTATTTCATATTGCGTTTGGCAAAACCGTTCCAGATATTTCGGTGAATGCCATTGCCAATTTAGGATATGCTGATGTTCGCTTTATTCAGCCAGTATTTGCCGGCGACACACTATCAACCAGTAGCCGGGTAATTGGTTTAAAAGAAAATTCCAGCGGCAAGAGCGGTGTGGTCTGGGTGAAATCGACTACCGTTAACCAAAATAATGAGCCCGTGTTGAGTTGGGTGCGATGGGTAATGGTGCATAAAACCAGGCCGCAGGAAAATAATCATGCGCTACCTGAACCTGCAACGGTCATTCCAGAATTGCCAAGCTTTGTTACGCCAGAAAGTTTAAACATTCCTGCTTATTTTTCTGCCAAAAGTTTTGATGCTTCTGCTACAGGAGGGCGATATTTTTGGGAAGATTACCAAGCTGGCGAGCAGATCAGCCATACAGCTGGCTGCACCATTGATGCCGCCGAACACGCACTCGCCACGCGACTTTATCAAAACAATGCACGATTGCATTTTGATGACCATTTAATGAAAACTTCAAGCTTCGGCCAACGCCTGGTATACGGTGGCGTGCTGATTTCGCATTGCCGTGCGCTGAGTTTTGAAGGTTTAGAAAACGCCATTTCTATATTGGCAATTAACGCTGGAACGCACGTAAATCCAAGTTTTGCGGGCGATACCATTTACGCGTTAACAGAAGTGATAAACGCATGGACTTTACCTAACCGTAACGATATTGGCGCATTACGCCTGCGGATGGTTGGCATTAAAAATATGTCGTCCGTTGACATTGCTGACATTAAAACTGATAGCGGCTATCACCCTAACGTGGTGCTGGACCTTGACTATACTGTGGCAATTCCACGCAAAGGAAATTGAACTATGGCCAAAACTTTATACAAAACCCATCCAGATGATGCATTGTTCGGTGGCGAAAAGCCGTTTCCACTGATTCCTGCCTGTGAACATTTTGCAGGAAGTGAAAAACTGATATTAAAAGCACTTGCCCTGCAAGACAGCATTGGTCCGGTATTTGATATTACCTGTGATTGTGAAGATGGTGCAGCCTCCGGTCAAGAACGTGTCCATGCCGAGATGATAGTGCGCGTGTTAAATTCAGATGCCAACGTCCACAAAATGGCGGGCGCACGCATTCACGACTATACGCATATTGCCTGGAAACAGGATATAGATATATTAGTCGGCGGTGCAGGCAACTTGTTAAGTTACATTACCATTCCAAAATGCACCAGTTTGTCGCAAGCGAGTGAGATGATTAATTACATTCAAAAAACTGCGATTTTTCATGGTCTGGAAGAAAACGGCAAGCCTCGTGAAATTCCTGTACATATTTTGATTGAAACACACGGCGCATTAAAGCAAGTGCATGAGATTGCCGCGCTACCTTGGCTGCAAGTGCTGGATTTCGGCTTAATGGATTTTGTCAGCGCGCATCACGGCGCAATTCCGGCTTCTGCTATGCGCAGCCCGGGGCAGTTTGAACATAAATTACTCGTCCGCGCTAAAACTGAAGTCGCTGCCGCAGCGCTAGCCAATGGCATTGTGCCGGCACATAACGTCACATTAGATCTTAAAAATGTAGAGACCACATTTAACGATGCCGCGCGCGCACGGAACGAATTTGGTTTTTTACGTATGTGGAGCATTTACCCCACGCAAATTCAGGCAATTGTTGATGCCATGAAACCCAACTACGACGAGGT
>PHCL01000390.1 GCA_002842195.1 Betaproteobacteria bacterium HGW-Betaproteobacteria-20
ACGAGTTATTTTTTGTGAGCAACGCAGCATGGCGACGGAAATTGAATTTTTAGAGGTGCCCTTTAGTCATTCGGCATCACGCCCCAGCTGGACACTTGCCCTATGTGTTCCAGTACATTTTCATGTCCAAGTTGTGTGAGCAAGCCTGCCTGCCTAAGTTTATCAAGCACGTTAGGCCGTGCCTCACAAATCACCAGACGTGTTTTGTGCCGTTTGCAAGTGTCCGACAGATCCCAAAGCGATTGCATGCCAGTGGCATCAATGAAAGGCACCTTATTTAGGCGTAGTACCAGTATTTCTGCATGTTTATGGACATTCTCCAGCGCGCTTTCCAGGTGCTGTGCCGCTCCAAAAAAGAAAGGGCCTTCCATACTGAATACTACGGTGTTAGCAGGTAGTTTAAAGTTGATATTGCCAGTTTCGGTTTTCAGTTCTTCATGCGCTTGCTGCCCGACCACAACCGCTTCAGACATACGTTTCATAAATAGCAAGCAGGCCAGCAGCACGCCGATATTGACCGCAATGACCAAATCGCCAAACACCGTCAGCAAAAATGTAATCAGCAATACCGCTACATCCGACCTTGGCGCTGTGCGAATCATGTGTGAAAAACGGTGCAATTCACTCATATTGTAGGCAACCACAAATAAAATAGCCGATAACGCACACAGCGGGATATGCGAGGCCAACGGAGCCAGCACCAGCACAATGATGACGAGTGTGATTACATGAACGATGCCAGCTAACGGGCTGGTACCACCGTTGCGGATGTTGGTTGCAGTACGGGCAATAGCGCCAGTGGAGGCAAAACCGCCAAATAATGGTGAAAATACATTAGCGATACCCTGACCAACTAATTCCTGGTTAGAATCATGTTTGCTACCCGTCATGCCGTCTGCCACCACGGCAGATAGCAATGATTCAATTGCACCAAGCAAGGCTATGGTAAACGCCGGCCCAATCAGTTGCAATACTTCAGAAAACGTTACCGATGGCACTTGGAAATGTGGCAAGCTTTGGGGAATTCCACCAAAGGCACTGCCTATCGTCGCAACGCTTTCAAAATTAAAAACCCACTGTAGCAGCGTGGCAACCACCATTGCTACCAATGGAGAGGGAATGCGCTTAAAGACCCGCGGTGAAAGTAACAGCACGGCCAGTGTCAGCAATCCAAGTGCAGCGGTTTCAAGTTGCAAACTGGGCAACGCCTGCGTCAGATGCCAGACCTTCTCATGAAAATGTTCAGCAGCTATTACCACTGATAAACCAAAAAAGTCTTTCCACTGTCCGACAAAGATAATAATGCCGATTCCGCTGGTAAAGCCGATAATCACCGGCGTTGGAATAAATTTGATGACGCTGCCCAAACGAGCAAACCCCATCAACATCAACATCACGCCAGCCATCAGCGTCGCCACTTGCAATCCTTCAATTCCATACTTGGCTGTAATACCAGCCAGAATCACAATAAAAGCCCCGGTAGGACCGGCGATTTGCAATCGACTACCGCCAAATAATGAAGTCAGGC
>PHCL01000391.1 GCA_002842195.1 Betaproteobacteria bacterium HGW-Betaproteobacteria-20
TCTCGCATAATTTGCAAAACCTTCCTCGAGAGAATTTTGATGCCCTGCGAGCCTTATTTGAAAAGCCTTCCAGAGGTGCTGCACCGAAGGTGCCGTTTGAAGTGATTTCAAACGTGGTTTCTAATATGAACAAAATGCAATATGCCCATGCCTTTGAACAAGTACAAAATTACATTACAGCAGGCGATTGTTATCAGGTAAATCTTGCCCAGCGCTTTTCTGCAGCGGCAACGGGTGATGGCTGGATAGCGTATCAAAAACTGCGGGAAATCAGCCCTGCGCCGTTTATGGCGTATATGCGGCTGCCAAATCTTGAGGTTTTGTCAGCCTCGCCCGAGCGTTTTTTGCAGTTAGTTGCACAACATGTGGAAACGCGCCCAATTAAAGGCACCCGACCACGCGCAGAAGATGCTGTGCAAGATGCAAAGAATGCCGAAGAATTACAAAGCAGCCTGAAAGACCGCGCTGAAAATCTGATGATTGTTGATTTGCTGCGCAACGATATTAGTAAAAATTGTGAAATAGGCTCGGTGAAAGCTGACAAGCTTTTTCAACTGCAAAACTTTGCTAACGTCCATCACTTAGTCAGCATTATCACCGGCCAGCTTGCGCAGGGTAAAACCGCGCTGGACTTGCTACGGGGATGCTTTCCAGGTGGCTCAATCACAGGTGCGCCCAAACTCAGATCTATGCAGATTATTGCAGAACTCGAGCCGCATCAACGCGGCTTGTATTGCGGCGCGATAGGTTATATTGGTTTTGATGGCAACATGGATACCAGTATTGTGATTCGTACAGTAGTTTATGCGCATGACAAGCCAGGGCAGGGTAAGCTGAGTTTTTACGCGGGCGGCGGTATTGTGGCAGATTCCAGCTTGGAAAAAGAGTATGCTGAAACCTTGGATAAAGCGTCAAGTATCATGAAGATGGTGCAATGTTTTAATAAGACTAATCATTGATAAGTATTGATAAATAAGGGCGCAGCGCATGTGGGTTATTAAGTTAGGCGGTAGCTTGCTGGGTGCGCCAGAATTATCCTGCTGGTTGGAACTGGCAGTCAAGTTTGGCGATGGCAGGGTTGTTATCGTGCCGGGTGGAGGCTTGTTTGCTGACTCGGTACGCGAGGCGCAAAAAATGTCTAATGTCAGCGATGCGGTGGCGCATCAATTGGCATTGTTGGCGATGGATCAATATGGGCTAATGTTAGCCGCCATGAATCCTGCGCTTGCTACTGCCAGTAGTGAGCTGGAAATTTCTGAACGCGGCTGGCAACATCGCGGCATTGTGTGGTTACCAAGCAAGATGGTGCTTGCCGATGATAGCATCGCAAAAAACTGGGAAGTTACTTCGGATAGCCTGAGCGCATGGCTCGCCAATAGGCTGGGTGCAGAACAGCTGATATTGGTGAAATCAAAATCGCTCGCTAACTATCACAAAAAACCGCTAAACCGACTGCAACATTTGGTGGATGACGAACTGATTGATAGCCAGCTTGTGAATTATATTACCGGGC
>PHCL01000392.1 GCA_002842195.1 Betaproteobacteria bacterium HGW-Betaproteobacteria-20
TCAACCACTTTAAGCACCGCAGTTTGATTGTTGAGCACCATCAATTTTGGGCTTGAAAGCACTTTAGTTGTACCAAACTGTTCTAACAAGTTGATAGAGGCAGCAATATTGCCTATTCTACTTATCGGATTTAAATAACCCGCAATAAATCCGGCATTTGTTGGATCGCCAAAGGCATTGTTTGTAGTAGAAAAACCATTAGCAGGCGCATTAATATTAGCTTGCGAACCTAATTGCTGCCTGAATTGAAAACCACTATTAGTGGGTCCGTTATTTAGCCTACTCCAGTCTATGCCTGCTTGAAAGCTATCATTAAGCCTCACTTCCACTATCGTAGCTTCAATCAATACCTGACGTTTTATGCTGGTCATTACTTTATCTAAAAAATCTTGTACTTTTTCGTGCTGCTTATTGGTTGCACGCACATTCATAATACCTGCCTCACGGTTTACTATCACCGTTCCAGCAAATAGTGTTTTATATTCGCTTCTAGCTTCTTCTTTATCCCGCGCGACATTGTCTGCACTTGCGGACTCGACTTGAGACTTATTAGCTGATTGCACACCTTTAGCACTCACATTTGACTTACTTGATGCATTGCCAGTACGTGAAATAATGATTTCTTTATCAGTTTCAGCCAATATATCTTTAATATTTTTCTCTAATGTATCCCAAAAATGGTTGTTAGATTCACTGGTTACTGATGTACGTGAGCTATTATTTGCTCCATTCCCAGAGCTGCTGGTTGCCGACCCTCCCGCACCAGAACTTTGAGCAGTACTTGAAATTTGTCCATCAGCTCCAATAAAACCCGATGTATCACGGCTCATGTTCACATAATCAACTTTGTAAATTCTTAACACAGGCTGATCTGGCATAATGCTCAGCACATTGCCCTGCACTTTATAGGTCAAATCAACCTGTTTAGACAATCGCTCTAAAATGGCGGGCAAGGTTTGATCTACTGCATTCAAGGTTACGCGCCCTTGAATGGATGGATGAATATCCACATTAAGTTTGCTATCGCGCGCAATGGCAAACAGCACTTCTTTTACCGGCGTGTCGTACACCACAATGCTATAAACTTGCTCCTTGGCTTTAGGCTTAGGCGGTGGTAAATAAGTGTTATTGGTCACTGGTTTAGGAATATTTGAGGATGCGGCCTTGCCAGCCGCAGAGTTATCTGCCGCGGATTGCGCGGTGGGTTGATCAGCCGCAGTATTCTGCCCATCAATATGACCTTTTGATGGCTGTATTTTAGATTGATGCGCACATGCCGACATGCCCAAAACAAGCATCATGCTTAATAGCGGTAATATTTGTTTCTTGTATGTCACAGCCTGGTTACCCTCCACTTATTACTTAAGTTACATTCCTTTACATATTTTGCATAATACCTTAAAAAATGCAAGAAATATGTAAAGAATATTAAATGTTTACAATAAGTTACAAGCTTATTTTATTGCGCTTGTTCAATTTCTTTATTTATACCAGCTAAGGTACGCA
>PHCL01000010.1 GCA_002842195.1 Betaproteobacteria bacterium HGW-Betaproteobacteria-20
GCCGCTTTCAGTGCGGCTTTGAGTTGCACAGTATCGTCCAGGTTTTGTGCTTTCACACGGTTTTTGATGTCCGTTAATAAATTCCTGGTTGCGTTCACACCTACGTCTGATGTAATTAGAATGGTTTCCAGTTCCTCATAAACGTCAGCATCAATTTTGCCGCCACCAAACAAGCTGGCGAGTTGGTTGCCCAGTTGCTTACGTGTTTTGCTGAGGCTTTGTTTCAGGCGCTCGCTCCAGCTTTGCGATTTTTCTATGGCCGGTTCCGGAGTTGGTACAGTTTGCGGTGTTACCAGTGACGCGGTAATTTGCTCTGGGTTGGTTGCAGGCGCAGATACAGGATTAATTGCTTGATCTGGTTTTTTTTTGAAGAAATTGAACATGAGAACTCTCAACTTGTGAATTGTGCTATTTTAGCGCAATTCACAAGTGAATAAATCCGGGTTAGACTTAATTCAAGTCAAACTTATTTGTTGTGACGCATATGACGACGAATTTCCAGTAATTCAAAAATGGCCATGCCGACTAACATGGCAATTAAAAACAGCACGCCTTTGAGGCTGCCGGCACCTAGCAATACAACTGCTGGGCCAGGGCAAATGCCTGCCAGACCCCAGCCGATACCAAACAACAGCCCGCCAATAACCAGGCGTTTGTCAATTTGGCGCGTGGTGGGCAGGTGCATAGGCAAGCCAAGTAAACTTAAATCCCGTTTGCCGGCAATGGCAAATGCCACAATGCCAACGGCGATTGCTCCGCCCATGACGAATGCCAGTGATGGATCCCAGGCACCGGCTAAGTCAAGAAATCCCAGCACTTTGGCGGGGTTTGCCATACCGGCTAAAATGAGCCCAAAGCCGAAAATAAGCCCGGCTAGTAAAGCGAAAAGAATATTTTTATTCATGACTTAAACTCCCAATACGTGGCGCACAACAAACACCGTAACAAAACCCGCAAACATAAAGCTCAGCGTGGCAATAATGGAGCGAGGTGACATGCGCGAAATGCCACAGACGCCGTGTCCGCTGGTGCAGCCAGAGCCGTAGCGCGTGCTGATGCCTACAATTAACCCGGCAATGATCAGTATGCCGTAACCGGCATCGACCTGTAGATCAGGCAGTGTCGCAAACAATTGCCATAATAGCGGCGCGGAAATCAGGCCTGCTATGAAGGCAATGCGCCAGTCTATATCATGCAGGCGCGGTTTTATCAGGCCGCCGATAATGCCGGAGATACCGGCAATACGGCCGTTGATTAGAATGAGTAGTGATGCCGCAAGCCCAATGAGCGCACCACCAGCAAGTGATGCCCAAGGTGTAAAATTATTCCAGTCAATCAACATGGTGCATAGCTCCTGTAAAAAATAAAAAAGGCCACGAGCCTTAAGCACGTGGCCGTTCAATTGGGATTATAAGCTTAAATTTTCCAGCCGTAGGCAATACCAAGTGAATTTTGATACATTTTGAGGTTAACATCTCCACCACCAAACGCACCTGGAATGGCGTTGGCGCCGCGCACTTTTTCTTCAAATGCATGCATGTAAGACAATGATAACTCTGATTGATTGGGCAGTACGTAAGTTGCACCGAAGGTGATATGGTCTTGCACGGTGCCGGGAGCTAGGATGTTAAATAATGCTTCACTTTTACGAATTGGTTGTGATGAATGATTGTAACCTGCACGTATGGTTAATTGTTCATTCCAAGCATAACTGGTGCCTAATTTAATTGCAGTGACGTCTCTCCAGCCAAACCCCGGACCATTTTTAGAGCCTAATGCTTTGCCGGCAAATATATTCGACAGTGACGCATTGCCCACAGCGTCCACGTCGCTATATTCAATACGTTGCACATCTGCTGCTAGCGTTAATGCGGGTGTTGCTTTTATCGCGATACCTACTCCATAATTTGCAGGAATATCAAAATCGCCACCGTCTGCAAATAAGCCTTTGTATTTATTAAATTTACTCATGTAGGTTCTACTTTGGTAGGTTGCTCCTAATGTAACAGCATCATTCACCTGGCCAATCCAGCCCACGCGGATACCAGAGCCATATGAGGAATCATGACCTTTGTTAGTAAGATTGTTGGGTGATGAGCTAAACCCTGCAAAACCACTAATCCCTTTTATTTCAAAGCGCTGGTAAGCGAGATTTAGCGATACACCTACGATTTGTGTTGGAGTAATTTTCCAAGTGGCAGTTGGTGCAACAATAATCTGGGCTAAATCTACGCCAGCGCTACCGCTGGCACCAGGAGCATGGAATAATGGAATACCATTTTTATAATCGGTATTCATGCCACCATTGCCATATACACTAACGCCCAATGTGACTTCTGGAGTGATGACTTGATTATAGCCAAATTCTGGAATTACAAAGTTTTCTGTGTCATCTCCACTATATTTGCCATCAAAAAATCCTGTGCCACCTGCGGTGTTCACCAGTTCACTCTCACGTTGCGGTCTAAACCAAGTGGCGCCGATATCAATACGATCACCTACTAAGCCTAAGCCTGCAGGGTTGGCGGCAGCCGCAATTGCATCTTGTGGCAAAGCAATACCAACACCGCCCATGCCTTGAGATTTGACGCCATAGCCGTGAGCAAAGTAGCCATCGGTGGCGTAAGCTTGAGTGCTTGCTACAAGCGCCAGCAGAGGCAATAATTTGTGTGAGAGTTTCATGAGTCACTTCCGTTAATTATATTTTTATTGTGAGGTGCGCACTTTATCAATAAATTTAAATAAGTGAAAATACTAAATCGTCATATACATATAATTTTTTTATATAACATATGGGCTGAGCTCAGCTTGTATGAACTTACCGGACGGCATTAAGGTCACACCTGCTGATTTTAATTGCTAACAAGCTAAAGTGATTGCCGCGTTATAATTTAAGATGGCAAGATTCAAAAAAAATAATGGAGAAGTAACAGCATGCGTATTAAAAGTTTATTGATTTTTATATTGGCCATGCCGATTACCGTGTTTGCGGCCATTTCAGTGCAGGAGTTTAAGCTAGATAACGGTTTAAAAGTTGTCGTACAAGAAGACCACCGCTCGCCGGTGGTGGTGTCGCAGGTGTGGTATCGCGCAGGCAGCATAGATGAAGTCAATGGCAAAACCGGCGTGGCCCATGTACTGGAACACATGATGTTTAAAGGCACAAAGAAAATACCGGCCGGGCAGTTTTCACGATTAATTGCCGCGGCAGGTGGTAAAGAAAACGCCTTTACCAGTGCCGACTACACTACCTACTTTCAGCAATTGGAAAAATCTCAGTTGCCACTTTCTTTTAAGTTGGAGGCGGATCGCATGGCCAATTTGAACTTGACCAAAGGCGAATTTGATAAAGAAATTAAAGTGGTGATGGAAGAGCGCCGTTGGCGCACAGACGATAAGCCGCAATCGATGGTGAATGAAGCTTTTCAAGGAGCACTGTATCGAGCGCACCCATACGGTCGCCCTGTGATTGGCTTTATGAACGACCTTGAGAATATGACTTTTGAAGATGCGCGTGAATGGTATAACGACTGGTACGCGCCTAATAACGCCACGTTGGTCGTGGTGGGCGATGTGAATGCGCAGGAGGTGTATAAATTAGCACAGCAGTATTTTGGCAAACTCAAGCCGAAAGTATTGCCGGTACGCAAACCGCAGCTTGAACCTGCACAAATTGGTGAACGTCGCGTTGTGGTTAAAGCGCCGGCTAAACAAGCTTATTTGCTGATGGGCTACCATGTGCCGGCATTGAAAGATGCTGCCACTGATTGGGAGCCCTATGCATTGGAAGTGCTTGCCGGCGTACTAAGTGGCAACCCTGCCGCGCGATTAAACCAGAAGCTGGTGCGTGAAACACAGTTAGCGGTGGATGTAAGTGCTGGTTACGATCTTTTGTCACGTGGTCGTTTAAGCTTGTTTGCGCTAGATGGCACGCCGAGTGAAGGCAAAACCGTGGCTGAGCTTGAAGCTGCGTTGCTGCAACAAATTGAAGAAATTAAAACATCCGGCGTAACCACTGAAGAACTGGATCGTGTAAAAGCAGGCGTGATAGCGGCGGAGGTTTATCAGCGTGATTCCATGTTTTACCAGGCGATGCAGATAGGCACGGTAGAAACTATCGGTTTTTCATGGAAAATTCTGGACGATTATCCCAATAAATTACGTGCGATAACGCCCGAGCAAGTGCAGGCAGTGGCTAAAAAATATTTACTGCAAGATAATTTAACCATTGCCACACTGGACCCGCAACCGTTAGACCCGAATGCGAAGCCTCAAGGCAAGCCGCATGTACATTAAAATCTCAAATTACGTTGCGATACGTTGTTGCACAAAACCTAGTGCATAAAACATACACGTCGGTCTTGTGCACCTAATATCGCTTAGCAATTTGAAATTTTTTGTAATTGATAATTTAAAGCTAAAAACCTACCAGTCCGTCATTATCGCCTGCGCGGGAATGACTAAATTTACAGATTATTTAAAGGTATTGTAAACAATGAATTTGAAGCATCTAATAAAAACATTCACACTTGGCCTAGCTTTACTTGCTTTTTCAATTACCACGCAAGCTGCCGTTAAAATCCAACAATGGCAAACATCCACCGGCGCTGAAGTGTACTTTGTTGAAAACCACGACTTGCCGATGATAGATTTGAGCGTAAATTTTGCGGCAGGCAGTGCGCGTGATAGCGCCGAAAAATCCGGCCTTGCCGGTATCACCAGATATATGATGACGCTGGGTGCAGCAGGCATGACGGACGAAGTGATCGCTAACAAAATGGCGGATATTGGCGCAATTCTAGGCGGTAGTTTCGATGCTGACCGTGCCGCGTTTAAACTGCGTACATTGAGCAGCGCACGCGAGCAAGCGCAAGCGCTGGAGGGGTTTACTAAAGTGCTGCAGCAACCAGATTTTCCCGAAGCGGTATTAACGCGTGAAAAAGCGCGCATCATTTCTGATTTGCAGGAATCGGCCACCAAGCCCGAAAGTATTTCTAATAAAGCGTTTATGTCTGCCATGTACGGCAATCATCCTTATAGTTTGGATGAAAGTGGCGAAGTGGATACTGTGAGCAAAATCAAGCGAGAGGATCTGCAGGATTTTTACAATAAACACTACAGCGCAAAAGGCGCGGTGATTGCCATGATAGGTGATTTGACGCGCGAACAGGCGAGTAAAATTGCCGAAGATTTGAGCCGCAACCTGCCAGAACCAATCGATATTGCGCCTATTCCAGCCGTACAACTGCCAACTAAACCAATCGAACAACGCATCGCGCATCCAGCTTCACAATCACATATTTTATTAGGCTACCCAGGCATCAAGCGCGGCGATGCAGATTTATTTACGCTGTATGTAGGCAATTATATTTTAGGTGGTGGTGGTTTTGTGTCACGCTTAACCGAAGAAGTGCGCGAAAAACGCGGTTTGGCTTATAGTGTATATAGCTATTTTATGCCGATGGCTGAGCTGGGGCCTTTTCAGATTGGCTTGCAAACCAAAAAAGACCAGGCGAACGAAGCGCTTAAATTAGTGCATGAAACTTTAACAAAATTCCTTAAAAATGGCGTGACTGAAAAAGAGCTGAAAGCCGCAAAAAATAACATTATCGGCGGATTTCCGATGCGGATTGATAGCAACGGTAAAATTTTAGAATATTTGGCGATGATAGGCTTTTACAAGTTGCCGCTTAATTATTTAGATGAATACAATAAAAATGTAGACAGTGTCACCACTGCGCAGATTAAAGAGGTTTTTAATCGCAGACTGAAACCTGAGAATTTTGTAACGGTGATTGTGGGCGACCCAGACGCGAAATAATTGATGATGATATTATGTAAGAGCGACGACCCCGTCGCTCCAAAAAATATTGTAAAGAAGGTTTAATTAGACTTTGGCAAGACCACCCGATAAAAAACAAAACACCATCCGCATCAACGCGGGTGAATGGCGCAGCCGTTTGATCAAATTCCCTGATGCGGAAGGTTTACGCCCAACTCCAGAACGTGTGCGGCAAACCGTATTTAATTGGCTAGGGCAGGATTTAACGGGTCAAACCTGCCTGGATTTATTTGCAGGCACCGGCGTAATGGGCTTTGAGGCGCTTTCACGTGGGGCAGTAGCGGTCACACTGGTAGAAAAATCTATGGTAGCCTACAACGCCCTGCTAGCAAATAAGCAACTGCTTAAAGCCGCGCATGCACAAATTCTGCATCAGGATGCACTACAGTTTTTAGCGCAAAACACACACAAATTTAATCTGATATTTTTGGATCCACCTTACCATCAACAGTGGCTGGTTAAAGTACTGCCATTGCTGGCTGAACATTTACATGCAGAAGGCCTGATTTATGTGGAAGCAGAATATGCGCTAGATACCACTCAGGAATATGCCAGCCATTGGCAGGTTATTAAACAAAGCAAAGCGGGCAATGTGTTTTATCATCTGTTAAAATCTGCTTGAATAACGTTAGGTGGTGATATGAATAAAAATCGCATTGCAGTTTATCCCGGTACATTTGACCCAATTACTTTGGGGCATGAAGATATTGTGCGCCGCGCTGCTGATTTATTTGATGAAGTGATTGTGGCTGTGGCCGGCAGCACCAATAAAAATACGCTTTTCAGTTTGGATGAGCGCGTTGCCTTAGCTAAAAGTGTATTTGGGCATGCGGATAATATTAAAGTGGTTGGTTTCAGCGGTCTGCTTATGCAGTTTGTGCAAGACCAAGGCGCTAAAATGGTGATTCGCGGTTTGCGTGCTACCTCAGATTTTGAATATGAATTTCAATTAGCCGGCATGAACCGAAAACTTTACCCACAATTTGAAACCTTGTTTTTAACGCCTTCAGAGCAGTTTATGTTTATCTCTTCCAGCCTTGTGCGCGAAGTCGCCACGCTGGGCGGTGATGTGCACGCATTCGTGTCATCCACTGTTGAAGAGGCCATTAAACAAAAGCTAAGCGAATAATATGGCGCTGATGATTACCGATGAGTGCATTAATTGCGACGTTTGCGAGCCGGCATGTCCAAATAACGCTATTTATCAGGGTGAAGATATTTACGAGATTGACCCTCAATTATGCACTGAGTGTGTCGGGCACTACGACACGCCGCAGTGTCAAATCGTGTGCCCGATTGACTGCATTCCATTTAATCCGCAAGTTGTTGAAACTAAAGAGCAATTACTCAATAAATATTACCAGTTAACCGCCGTTAAATAACTTAAAGGAAAATTGATATGCGCATGCTGCACACTATGCTTCGGGTTGGAAATATGGAGCGTTCAATCAAGTTTTACACTGAAATTCTCGGCATGAAAGTGCTGCGTCAGCATGATTTTCCTGAAGGAAAATTCAGCTTAGCCTTTGTCGGTTATGGCGATGAAAGCGAAAATACAGTATTGGAGCTCACTTATAACTACGGCGTAGAAAGCTACGACATGGGTAACGCATATGGACATATTGCGCTGGAAGTGGAGGATGCTTACAAGGCCTGTGAAGCCGTGAAAAACGCAGGGGGAAAAGTGCTGCGCGAAGCCGGTCCGATGATGCATGGCACCACAGTCATTGCCTTTGTGGAAGACCCGGATGGATACAAAGTTGAATTTATTCAAGCGGGTACCTTTTAAACACGCCGCGTGTCCTGCGCTCGCCGAAGGGCGCGCCATTTAATCGGAAGACATCAAGCATGTGGTTTTTATATCTGCTGGAATGTAACAATGGCGCCTATTACGCAGGCATCACCAACGATTTGGAAGCACGCTTTGCTACCCACATTTCAGGCAAAGGTGCGCGCTATACCCGCGCTAATCCCCCGGTAAAAATGATTGCCTCAAAATCATACATAGACCGCTCAAGCGCCAGCATCGCAGAAGCGCAATTAAAAAACTTGCCTAGAAATAAAAAACTGCAATATTTTGAGGTGGACAATGAGCCAAGCTGAATTAAATGCTGCCGAACTTAAAATCGCAGTGCAAGCTGCGCTAGACGGTGACTGGCACGCCGCGCACAATATTGCACAGGATTACGGCGATGCTAACGCCAATTGGCTACATGCAATTTTGCATAAAATTGAAGGCGATGTGTGGAATAGCAAATATTGGTACGCTAAAACCGCTGGAAAAAAATATGAAGATTTTGCGGATGCTAAAGAGGAGTTGCTGGAATTACTACATCACTTGTAATCGTCATTACTTGACGAGATAAAGCCCGCTGATTCACCCAATTTAGCATACCTTCGGTATTGATGCTCTGAGAGCCTTTATTAGAGCGGCTTCCAGAGCATATTTTTTCTCTCGTATGTTTTCAGGCTTCACTTTTACCCGGCAAAGCTACGCAAAGAATGGCTATTCGAAAAAGTCCTTTACTTTATTCATCCAGGATTTATTACGTGGACTATGTTTGCCTGCGTCGGCTTGAGTGCTGGTATCAAATTCACGCAGTAATTCTTTTTGTTTCTCAGTCAGTTTTACCGGCGTTTCGACCACCACATGCACCATTAAGTCACCAGTGTCTGATTGGCGTAGCGGTTTAATGCCTTTGCCTTTTAGCCTGAATACACCGCCAGTCTGAGTTTCGGCAGGAATTTTCATTTTTGCAGAACCGCCCAGGGTCGGCACTTCAATCTCGCCACCGAGTGCGGCAGTGCTGAAACTAATCGGCATTTCACAGTGTAAATTGCCGCCATCACGTTGGAAAATTTCATGCTGTTTAAGGTGAACAACTACGTACAAATCACCGGTTGGGCCGCCATTAACGCCAGCTTCGCCTTCGCCGCTCAGGCGGATTCTATCGCCTTCATCTACCCCGGCAGGGATTTTCACTGAGAGCGTTTTGTTTTGCTTCATGCGGCCAGCGCCATTGCAGGTTGGGCAGGGGTCTTTAACCATTTTGCCGTTACCATGGCATTTTGGACAGGTTTGTTGCACTGAGAAAAAGCCTTGCTGCATACGCACCTGGCCGTGACCACCGCAGGTGGTACAAGTAACCGGCTGTGTGCCGGGGCGTGCGCCTGAGCCTTTGCAGGTTTCACAAGTGCTTTGTACCGGGATGCGGATTTTGGTTTCGGTGCCTTTGGCTGCATCCTCCAGGCTAATTTCCATGTTGTAACGTAAATCTGCACCACGATACACGTTGCTGCGTTGTCCGCCAGCACGGCCGCCACCAAAAATATCACCAAAAATATCGCCGAATGCGTCACCAAAACCTGCACCGCCAAAGCCGCCGGCACCAGCGCCTTGTTCTACACCGGCATGACCATATTGATCATAAGCTGCACGTTTTTGATCGTCACTTAACATTTCATAGGCTTCTTTTGCCTCTTTGAACTGCTCTTCAGCCTTTGGATTGTCAGGGTTGCGATCGGGGTGATACTTCATCGCCAGTTTGCGATAAGACTTTTTAATTTCTTCTTCAGAAGCGTCTTTGTTCACGCCTAGGACTTCGTAATAATCTTTTTTAGCTGCCATTTTTTATTCACCACAGAGGCACAGAGACACAGAGAAAAGCTTAAATTCAATGTATATCTGTCACAAATTTTAATTTAGTTAGTTGCTGACCGTATAAACCACAAAACACAGAGTACAGAAAAATGCTTTCTCTGTGCCTCTGTGTCCTTGTGGTAAAAAGGTTTATTAGTCCTTCTTCACTTCTTCAAACTCGGCGTCTACTACATCACCATCCACTGTTTTTTCGCCTTCAGTGCTTGGTTGCGCGCTTTGTGTATTGGCTTCTGCTTGTTCCGCCGCATAGACTTTTTCTCCCAGTTTTTGTGAAGCTTCAGTCAGGGCTGTGGTTTTTGCTTCAATTGCGTCTTTATCATCTGATTGCAATACCTCTTCAGCCTCTTTAAGTGCTGTTTCAATCGCCTCTTTTTCAGCAGCGTCTAATTTGTCGCCATGTTCAGCCAGTGATTTTTTCACTGAGTGCACCATGCCGTCTGCGGCATTACGCGCATCTACAAGTTCGCGGTATTTCTTATCTTCATCCGCATATTTAATGGCATCTTCTTCCATTTGCTGAATCTCAGCTTCAGATAAACCGCTATTGGCTTTAATGGTAATTTTATTCTCTTTACCAGTTGCTTTATCTTTGGCAGAAACATGCAAAATACCGTTGGCATCAATATCAAATGTCACTTCAATTTGCGGCATGCCACGTGGTGCTGGTGGAATATCGCTTAAATTAAATTGACCTAATGATTTGTTTGCTGCGGCTTTTTCGCGCTCACCTTGCAACACTTGAATCGTCACTGCATTTTGGTTATCGTCAGCAGTTGAGAATGTTTGCGATGCCTTGGTAGGAATCGTGGTGTTTTTCTTGATGACTTTAGTCATCACGCCGCCTAAAGTTTCGATACCTAAAGACAATGGCGTTACATCAAGTAGCAACACATCTTTAACATCACCTTTAAGTACACCACCTTGAATCGCCGCGCCAACAGCCACTGCTTCATCAGGGTTTACGTCTTTACGTGGCTCTTTGCCGAAGATTTCTTTCACTTTCTCTTGCACTTTTGGCATACGGCTTTGACCGCCGACCAAAATCACGTCAGTAATATCGCCAATTGAAATACCAGCATCTTTAATCGCTACGCGGCATGGCGCCATGGTGCGTTCAATTAAATCTTCAACTAATGATTCTAATTTTGCACGCGTGATTTTTACCACCAAGTGTTTCGGGCCTGTGGCATCAGCCGTAATGTATGGCAAATTCACTTCAGTTTGCGTAGCGCCTGATAACTCGATTTTTGCTTTCTCAGCCGCTTCTTTTAAACGTTGTTTGGCCAGTAAATCATTGCGTAAATCCAGGCCGCCGTTATCTTTTTTGAACTCATCAGCTAAAAAGTCGATCAAGCGATTATCAAAGTCTTCACCACCCAAGAATGTATCGCCATTAGTTGAAAGCACTTCAAATTGATGCTCACCATCAATACTGGAAATTTCAATAATAGAAACGTCAAATGTACCGCCACCTAAGTCATATACGGCAATTTTACGATCGCCTTCTTGTTTGTCTAAACCAAAGGCTAATGCTGCCGCTGTAGGTTCGTTAATAATACGTTTAACATCCAGGCCAGCAATGCGACCCGCATCTTTAGTTGCTTGACGCTGACTATCGTTAAAGTAAGCCGGCACGGTAATCACCGCTTCAGTGACTTCTTCGCCTAAATAGTCTTCAGCGGTTTTTTTCATTTTGCGCAAAACTTCAGCAGAAATTTGCGGTGGCGCCATTTTTGTGCCGCGTACTTCTACCCAGGCATCGCCGTTATCCGCTTTGGTAATGGTGTAAGGCATTAAGCCGATGTCTTTTTGCACTTCTTTTTCATCAAAACGGCGACCGATTAAACGCTTAACTGCAAACAGCGTATTTTTTGGGTTAGTCACCGCTTGGCGCTTAGCCGGTGCCCCCGCTAAAATTTCACCATCTTCCTGATAGGCGATGATAGAAGGCGTAGTGCGTGTGCCTTCAGAGTTTTCAATGACGCGCGGTTTGCCGCCTTCCATGACTGCCACGCAAGAGTTGGTTGTACCTAAATCAATACCAATAATTTTACCCATTTTAAATTTCCTTTATTCGTTTGTATGACTAATTTATTTATGCTGCTATGACCATACTATGCGGCTGGTTTTTAATTTTTCAAGTGTTTTTTACCACAGAGACACGGAGGCACAGAGAAAAACAAAATCAAAAAACTGAATTTTAATTGATTTTCACTCAGCTTTTGTGCCTCTTTGGTGAGGTTTTT
>PHCL01000393.1 GCA_002842195.1 Betaproteobacteria bacterium HGW-Betaproteobacteria-20
TGCCGATGGTATATCTTGTTATTAACCTGGCTGATTCTGCTGCAAGATTATTTGATGAACTGAGACCTGCATTACTGCGTTTGCAGCCGCATGCGCCAGACTGGATGCACAACTTGCCCATTATTGGTGATCAAATTAACAGCGTATGGGAGAATGTCGCTGTCAGCCATGAAGAGTTAATGAAATTTCTAAGCCGTTATTATGAACCATTACGTGCATTTGGTTTAAAAACCGTGCAATTAGTAGCGGCAGGTCTTTTGCAACTATTATTAGTCGTATTCGTCGCTTTCTTTTTTTACCGTGATGGTGTGCGCCTGACCGAAAGTTTGATTGCTATTGTGCGCAGGATAGGTGGCATGTTGGGTGAAGAAATGCTTAGTTTGTCTTGCAATACAGTAAAAGGCGTGATGCTGGGCATATTTGGGACTGCTTTGGCCCAGTCGGTGGTGGCATTAATCGGATTTTTAGTGACAGGAGTGCCTGTGCCACTCCTGCTAGCGCTAGCCACATTTTTCCTGTCGGTTATTCCGGTTGGGCCACCTTTGGTGTGGGGCGGAGCTGCGCTTTGGCTTTATAGCCACGGAGAATATGGCGGGGCAGTATTTCTTGCCTTTTACGGCTTTTTTGCCATTAGCAGCGTGGATAATGTACTTAAACCTATTCTGATTAGTCACTCTTCACATCTGTCTATACTGTTAGTCGTATTGGGTGTGCTGGGCGGCGTCATTGCATTTGGTTTTATCGGGATTTTTCTTGGACCAACCTTATTGGCGGTTGGCCTGACACTCATTACACATTGGATTGCTGTGCAAAATAGAAAGGCACTGGAAGCGCCATCATCATAAGCCGTGAAAAATGCGCGCATCCGAAATAGCAATTTTTAGCTATTTCAAATGCGCGTTAGCCGTTATGACAAGCGCGCACGTTTTGCGGAAAACTCGGCTTTGAACGTTTCAAACGTGCCGGCTTCAATCGCACCACGCATGCCCGCCATTAACACCTGGTAGTAATGCAGGTTGTGTATGGTGTTTAAGCGTGAGCCTAAAATCTCCCCTACTTTGTGCAGGTGATGCAAATAAGCGCGACTGAAGTTTTGGCAGGTATAGCAGTTGCAATCAGCATCTAACGGTTGCGTGTCGGTTTTGTAGCCGGCATTTTTAATTTTAATATCGCCGTACTGAGTAAATAGCCAGCCGTTGCGCGCGTTGCGGGTAGGCATTACACAGTCGAACATATCAATCCCCGCAGTGACTGCATCTACCAGGTCCTCAGGCGTGCCTACTCCCATCAAATAACGCGGTTTGTTTTGCGGCATTTTTGGTGCAGTGTGTGCCAGAATGCGCAACATATCTTCTTTAGGTTCACCGACTGATAATCCGCCGATTGCGTAGCCATCAAAATCAATATCGGTTAGTCCTGACAGTGAAACGTCACGTAACTCCTCAAACATGCCGCCCTGAATAATGCCGAATAGCGCATTGGGATTACCTTGGTG
>PHCL01000394.1 GCA_002842195.1 Betaproteobacteria bacterium HGW-Betaproteobacteria-20
CAAGCCGTATTTCATTTTACAAACGTACCTATTTTGAAAGCCATTGGTTAAACCAGAACAATAATGAAGCCCGCAATTCAAATCAATGGTATTTATAAGCACTATGGCAGCTTGCATGCCCTTAACGGCATTGATTTAACCATAGAACAAGGTGAGTTTTTTGCCTTGCTTGGGCCTAACGGTGCAGGAAAATCTACTTTAATCAGTATCCTGGCTGGCCTGATTTCACCTACCGCAGGCAATATTTCTATCATGGGATTTGATGTGGTGAATCAGTACCAACAAGCGCGACAATTGTTAGGTGTAGTGCCTCAAGAGCTAGTATTTGACCCATTTTTTAATGTGCGTGAGATGTTGCGTTTTCAAGCCGGTTATTTCGGACGTGGTCCTGAAAATGATGTCTGGGTAGATGAAATTTTGGAAGGCTTGGGTCTTGCGGATAAAGCCAATACCAATATGCGCAAACTTTCAGGCGGTATGAAGCGTCGCGCACTCATCGCACAGGCCTTAGCGCATAAACCGCCTGTCATTGTGCTGGATGAGCCAACCGCTGGCGTGGACGTTGAGCTGCGACAAATGTTGTGGGAGTTTATAAAAAAACTGAACCGTGAAGGTCACACCATCATCCTCACCACACATTATTTAGAAGAAGCTGAAGCCTTGTGTAATCGTGTGGGTATGATGAAGCAGGGGGAAATCGTGGCCTTGGACAGTACAGCTAATTTGCTGAACAAGTTTGCAAGTAAAAATTTGCGCTTAACTTTGGGTGATGTTGCTTTGCCCGCAGGCATTCAAACTATGTTGCGTAGCCAGGAAAAAGGCATTTTTACCTTTGTTTTAAGTGATACAGCGCAAATAGAATTCGTGTTAGCTGCATTGCGCACTGCTAACATCAAGGTGATTGATATGCAATTGAGCGAGGCGGATCTGGAAGATGTATTTTTATCACTGTTAGGTAAGCAATAATGGCCATAATTTCTAATATCTGTGCGCTTAAAATAAGTCCTGGCCTGCGTGGACCTTGGACGTTATTAAAAAAAGAAATGTTGCGTTTTTGGCGGGTGGGTTTTCAAACAGTTGCAGCGCCAGTCATTACAGCTTTACTATATTTGCTGATATTTTCACATGTGCTGGAAGGTCGTATTCAGGTTTATAATGACGTGCCTTATACGGCATTTTTGATACCTGGCCTCATTATGATGTCGGTATTGCAAAATGCTTTTGCCAACAGCTCATCGAGTTTAATTCAATCAAAAGTAATGGGTAACCTGGTATTCGTATTGCTGACACCGCTTACACATTTACAATTTTTTGTCGCATTTCTATGCGCGGCGATTATTCGCGGACTGGTGGTGGGACTGTGTATTTACCTGGGGGCCATGTGGTTTGTAGATTTGCAAGTGGTTCATCCCTGGCTGATTATTGCTTTTGCATTGCTAGGTAGCGCTGTGATGGGAACATTCGGTATTATTGCTGGTA
>PHCL01000395.1 GCA_002842195.1 Betaproteobacteria bacterium HGW-Betaproteobacteria-20
TTTCGTCTTCGGTCAACATTAAGGCTTCTTTCGGTTGCTTGACTTTACTGCCGCTCTCGCCACTACTTCTATAACCCACCTCGAGCCTGCGCACTTGCTCCATGTTGACCACATCAACTCTTTCCATAGGATACGGTAAATGCCAGCGTGGACCAGGTTCTGTCGTTTCAAGATACTTACCAAAGCGCTGCACCACGCCCAGCGAACCTTGATCTACAATATAAAATCCGGTAGCCAGCCAAATTAAGGCAATAATCCCCAAAATAGGTAAAATCGGTAAACTAATACCGCTGTTATTTGAGCTACTAGGTTGATTATTAGGTCTATTATTACCACTGCCGCCAAATAAGGCATTGATTTTGCGGCTAACATCGCGCATCACTTGGTCTAAATCTGGTGGGCCTTCATTGTTTTGTGCTCGCCACCCGGGAAATTTAATCATTTAATACTCCAAAAATACTATCTAGAATCAAACGTAAGCACTTTCTTCTGTGCTTAGTTTTTGTAAAAATTGGCTATGTTCTGCCATCGCTAATCTTAACAAATCTATTCCTTCACCCGTTTTTGCGGATGCATGTATGGTTGTAATTCTACCATATTCATCACGGCTTATAGCGGCCGCCAAACCAACTCTATCTATTTGGTTGTGCACTAAAATCTGTGGCACATTAGCAGCGCCTATTTCAAGCAACACTTTATTGACTTGCGCAATCTGTTCATCGCGGTTGGTACTGGCGGTATCTACAATATGCAACAATAAGTCTGCCTGTACCGCCTCTTCCAGGGTCGCACTAAAAGCCTCCACTAGCGCATGCGGCAAATGTTTAATGAAACCAACCGTGTCAGAAAGCACTATAGACCCACAATCTGCAACAAAAATTTTATGCGTGGTAGTATCTAACGTGGCAAACAACTGATCGGCCACGTAAATATCGGCTTTAGTAAGTCGATTGAAAACGGTAGATTTACCCGCGTTGGTATAGCCGACTAATGATACGGTCATCACGTTTGAACGCTTACGTGCTCTACGTTGCATGCCTCGTTGCGCCTTAAGTTTAATGAGTTTCTCACGTAACTGTTTAACACGGATACGCAACATACGCCGATCCAGCTCCAACTGAGACTCACCTGGCCCACCACGCACGCCAATACCGCCTTTTTGACGCTCCAAATGTGTCCAACCACGCACTAAGCGGGTAGACAGATGCTCTAGTTGAGCCAGCTCAACTTGCAATTTACCTTCATGACTCTGTGCACGCTGGCTGAAAATATCAAGGATTAAGCCTGTTCTATCTACGACACGCGCCTTTAACAGGCGCTCTAAATTACGCTGCTGTGAGGGAGAAAGGTCGTGATTAAATACCGCAATGTTGGCTTCACTGGCTTGCATCATTTGCGACAATTCGTCGGCCTTACCACTGCCGATAAAAAATTTAGCG